>JAWOBH010000227.1:0-5386 GCA_046498125.1 Prochlorococcaceae cyanobacterium
CGGGGGTCGTGGCTGGGGGTGGCGGGGGCCGGTCACCCTGAGGGCCGGGCAGGCCAGCACCGGGCCGTGTGGTGCTGGGCCTGGCCCGGGTCCGGGGCGGATCTTACCGTCTGGCCCCGCTGCCCCCTTGCTCCCGCTGCCAGAGCCGGTACCGTCGCGGCAGCGGCTGGCGGAGCACCATGGCCACGGACACCCTCCCCCACGAGTCAACCCACCCCCATGATTCCGGTCTGCCTCGGATGGTTGACTGGCTGGCCGAGGCCAGTGCCCGTGGCATTCAGCCGGAGCAGGCCCTGGCCCTGATTGGCCTGGGTCTCTTCCAGAGGCTGCGCAGTTCCGGCGAGAGTCCCGACTGGGTCTGGAGCGAAACCGAGGACGGCGGCAGTGCCGATCTGTCCTCCCTGCGCCAGCGGTTGGAGCTCACCCACCTGGCGATCCAGACCGGCGCTCCCCTGAGCACCGCTGAGGTGACGGCCCTGCTGGGGGCACGCCCCGGAAGCGCACTGGTGGAGCGCGGCGGCCTGCGGGCCCGGCGCCTCAGCCGCAACGTCTGGAAGCTGAGCCAGACCGATGCGGATGGTGACGGCGATGGCCGCGATGGCGGATTCGGGAACGGTTTCGGCAGCGGTTTCCGCCGTCGCCTCTGAGATCCTCCCGGGGATCCTTGGTCTCTCTGCGGCCTGGCTTCAGCCCAGGCCCACCAGCTGCATCGAGTAGTCCCACACCTTGGCGGCGGTGTCGGGATTGCTGGCTTTGTCGGAGAGTTCCTGGCTGAACTGTCTGCCGTCTTTTTTCTGCCGGTTGCCCCAACTCCAGTGCACCCCGGAGATACCGAAGTCATGGTCGGCGACCACCTGGGCCACCCGCTCTCCGGCCAGGCCCTGGGTGACGTAGCCGCCGGTGATGTTCTTCTGAAACCAGGGGAACACCTTCTGGAAGAGGCTCGGGGTGTTGCGGAACAGCGGTGAATCGGCCACGCAGCCCGGATACAGGGAACTGAACACGATCCCGGTGCTCGCGTGCAGGCGACGGTGCAGCTCCTGGGTGGTGATCATGTTGCAGAGCTTGCTGTCCTTGTAGGCCTTGCCTGGCTTGAAGGACTTGCCGTTGGCCATGGCGATCGGTGGCTTGAAGCCCTCGGCGAACCCGCTCAGATCACCCAGGTCGGCGGGGGCGGGAATGGGGATCTTGCCGCCCAGTTCCTTGGAGTTGGCCGTCACGGTGCCCAGGATCACCACCCGCCGGGAGGGATGACCGGATTGCTGCAGTTTGGGCAGCAGCATCTGGATCAGCAGGAAGTGGCCCAGGTGGTTGGTGGCCATCGAGAGCTCATAGCCCTGGGGTGAGCGTTCCGGCTGTTTCAGCCGTGGTTTGTACACCGCTGCATTCACCACCAGGGCATCGAGATCACCACCGATCGAGTCCACCAGGGTTTCCACCCCGGCGCGCACGCTCTCGAGGTCGCCCAGATCGATGCGCAGATGGTGCAGCTGGCTGTGGGGGATGCCCAGGCTGTCGGTTGCAGCCCCCGCCCGCACCGGATCGCGGTTGGCCGTGATCACCGTCCAGCCCCGTGCCGTGAGGGCCCTGGTGGCATGGAGCCCGACTCCCGAGGTGGTGCCGGTGATCAGCACGGTGCCTGGGGAAGCTTCGCCGGAAGCGGGTGGGGCCATGGAGCGCTGCGCGTTGAGGCTGCTGCCCAACCTAAGGAGTGGCCGTGGTCAACTCCGCCGGAACCGGGCGCCCCTCAACACAGAGAAAGATGCCGGGGGACAGGAGCTGGTGAAACGCTGCCTGCGGCATGGCGCGGGTGACCGTCCGGAGCCACCAGCTGGTGTGTCAGTCCGTCTGGCCGGGAGCCTCGGCGGGCTGTTTCCACACCACCCGCAGCCGGTTGGGAGCGATCCACTGATTCTGCTCGCGGATCAGCCGCTGTTCCCCCTCCACGGTGAACAGGGCGTCGAAGCGCTCCTGGGCCCGGGCCAGCTTGCCCTGCTCGAGCTGGAGCACAGCCGCCAGTTCACCCTGGCGATCCATGCGCTCCCTGTAGGCACCGGCAAGCCGCACCAGGCTGGTGCCGGCGACCGCCACCAGTCCGAGCTTCACGGTGAGACCGATGAGGCTGCAGACCAGGTCGCGGCGCTCGCTGGACAGGCTCGCTGCGGCACCCGTTTCCAGCAGTGCCGGGCGGGCTGTGGTGCGTGCTGGGGCAGGAGTTTCCGCCGGCCAGGGCTGCAAGGGGGAGCGCTGCTCCGCTGAAAACCGGTCGTTTGAACACCGGTCGCTTGAAGCTCGGGCCCCTGAAGACAGGGCTCCCGAAGCCTGGGCTCCGCGGGGGGATCGCCGTTGAGTGGCCCGCAAGGCTCTGGGAACGGAGTGCCCCACGCTTCTAGCGCTCCGCGGGGCCTCTGCCAAGGGCGTCGAGTCCGATCGGCGCGCAATCAGGCTTTGAACAGGCTCACGCTCAGGCGCACGGCCAGCACTCCGGCATGGGCAGCGACCACCAGGGCGATCAGAATCTGGGTCTGGCTGAGGGCGGAGACCATGGCGGGCAATGAACAGAAGACCGGCACCATTCTTCGGGCCCACCCCGCTACGGTCCAGCTCCGGACGGGACCCTGTCACAGCTCTTGACGCTGGCACTTGCCTGGACCCACAGCCCCTCCAGGCACCAGCCCGTTCAGCGTCCCGTTTCCGCTTCCCGCCCGTTTTGCCACCCGTCCACCGTGTCCGCTGACCGCGATCCGTCTTGCGCGGATCGACCGCTGCAGGTTTCAGCCGCGGCGATCCGCAATCTCGATCTCTCCCCCCTGGCCGGCTGGGCCGCCCTGGCACCGGCCGATCTGGTGAGCGCCGCCGGCAGCCTGGAGATCCACTACGACTGGCCGCGGGCCGATGACGATCCCCGCGAGCTCTCCGAGATCCCCGAACCGCGCCTGTGGACCCTGCGGGCCGATGCCCAGTATCCATGGCTGCCGTTGCTGATCGAGCGGAGCAGCGGTCAGCTCACCCGCCATGTGGCCATGCTCCTGCCCCATGGCTTCAGCCGCAGCGAAGGCATCCGCTTCGCGCCCGAGGCCCTGGAGCTGTGGCTCACCCACCGCCTGTACCTGCTCGATCACTGGGCGGCCGGCCATGGCCTCAACTGCCGTCAGGGGCTGGCCCAGATGGCGGCGGTGCTGGGCCTGGAGCTGGATGCCAGTTTCTGGCAGCAGCTCGACGCTGCGAATGGCTGAAGGCCCGCCCGCGGGGGCTGCGCCCGCCTCGGGCCAGGAGCTCTGGACGCGCGGACTGCCGTTGGTCTGCCTCGGTGGCGCCTGGCAGATGGCCATCGATGCCTGGTTGCTGGAGCAGGACCAGCCGGCCCTGCGGCTGTATCGCTGGCAGCGCCCCTGCCTGTCGCTGGGCCGCCATCAGCGGCGTCTGCCCCCGCACTGGCTGGAGCTGGCCGCCATGGGCGCCATCGAGATCGTGCGCCGGCCCAGCGGCGGCGGCGCGGTGCTTCATGGCGGCGATCTCGCCTATGCCCTGGTCTGGCCCCAGCCCCCCCTGAACCGCCGCCAGGCCTATCGCCAGGCCTGCCGCTGGCTGCAGGACGCCTTTGCGGCCCTGGGCCAGCCCCTGCGCTTCGGTGAGCGGCCCGCCACTCTGGCGGCGGCCAGCTGCTTCGCCACCGCCACTGCGGCCGACCTGGTGCATGGCGACGGCAGCAAGCGCATCGGCAGCGCCCAGCTCTGGCGTGCGGGCCGCCTGCTGCAGCACGGATCGATTCAGCTGGCTCCCGATCCCAGGCTCTGGCGGCAGCTGTTCGCCAGCGCGCCGCCGGAGTTGCCGCCCCTGCCGGGCGGGGAAGGCCGGCTCGAGGCCGCGCTGATGGCGGCGGCTGCCCATTGGCTGCCCCTGCCGCCCCTGCGTCAACAGCCCTGGAGCGCCGCTGAGCTGGCCGCCATTGCCTCTGGGCTGGATCGGGCGCGGGTGGATCAGGGGCTGCTGGATGGGGGCGAGCCGGCGCCGCCGGCGCCCGGCGTCGCCTCCACTTCGCCGGAGGCCAGCATCGATCGCACCACCTGGGGCAGAGCCAGCCCCAGGGGATAGGTGTTGTGGCGCCGGGCTGTCTCCAGCAGTGGCGCCGGCAGTTTCAGGCCCAGCTTGGTCAGCACGGCCTCCCCCAGGCCGGGTCGGTCGATCGTGCCGCTGGGCAGTCCGGCCGGAGAGAGCACCAGCAGGCGCTCGCTGTTGTTGTCCTCCAGCCGCTGCACCGCCTGCCAGAGGGGGGCGTCATCGGCGATCGAGGTGAGCGTGTCGAGGGGCTTGAGGTGATCGCCCACCCGGTCATGGTCCCAGCGCTGCACCGGCAGATCCTGCAGGGCGCTGTCGTCGATCAGTCCCCTCCAGCGACCCTGGTCGCACACCAGCAGCCAGTCGGCCGGACCCACGGGGCTGGGTTCCTTGATTCGCGAGTAGCTGAGCTGGCGCAGGGTGTCGCTGGCTTCCAGCACCCGGAAGCGGCGGCCGGCCGCGTCCTTCACCCGCAGGCTGGTGAGGGCGCTCTGGAGGCTCAGCAGTTGCTGCTGGTTGCGCACCGCCCCGAGGCCGAACCAGCCCAACAGGATCAGCCAGGCGCCGCCCAGGCCGCCACCCCGCAGCAGCACCAGGGTGCCCAGGGCGATCGCCAGGTAGGCCAGCAGACGGCCGCAGGCGTTGGCCACCTCCACGCCGCGGCGCTGACTGCCGCTGAGCTGCCACACCAGGGCCTTGACGATCAGGCCGCCATCGAGGGGAAGTCCGGGCAGCAGGTTGAACAGGGCCAGAATCATGTTGAGGGTGCCCAGCTCCCTCACCATCGCCCCGAGCAGGGGCGAGAGATGGGCGGCCCCATGGGTGCTGGCCAGCAGACTGACCCCCAGCACCAAGCTCACCGCCGGGCCGGCCGCCGCCACCAGCAGGGCCCCCATGGCCGTGCTGGATTCCCGCTCCACGCTCGCCACCCCGCCGAGCAGGAACAGGGTGATGCTGCGCACCTTCACCCCCTGGCTGATGGCCACGAGTGAATGGCCCAGCTCGTGAAGGAGCACCGACACGAACAGCAGCACGGCCGTGGCCAGTCCCAGCCCCCAGAGCACAGCGGCTTCGTCGCCGGCGGGCAGATCGGCCGCATCCAGGCTGACGCTGTAGTACTGCTGAAAGGCCAGGGTGGCCACTGCCAGGATCACGAACCAGCTGGGGTGGATGCGCAGGGGGATGCCGCGGATCTTGAACAGCTGCCAGCCTTCTCCCACGCGATGCCCCTTGCTGCTTGGCGGTGTTGACGCTTGAGGGTGGCTCGCCCCTGGGGGGAAGACCACCGTCACCCTGATCCTAGAAAGGGCGCGTTCGCCCAGGCCCG
>JAWOBH010000338.1:0-5377 GCA_046498125.1 Prochlorococcaceae cyanobacterium
ATGAACAGGGGCCTGAGCTTCCAGGACCTGATCCAGGAGGGCAGCCTCGGCCTGATCCGTGCCGCCGAGAAATTCGACCACGAGAAGGGTTACAAGTTCTCCACCTACGCCACCTGGTGGATCCGCCAGGCGATCACCCGCGCCATCGCCGACCAGAGCCGCACCATCCGCCTGCCGGTGCACCTCTACGAGACGATCTCGAGGATCAAGAAAACCACCAAGACCCTCTCCCAGGAGTTCGGCCGCAAGCCCACCGAGGAGGAGATCGCTGAATCGATGGAGATGACCATCGAGAAGCTGCGCTTCATCGCCAAGAGCGCCCAGCTGCCGATCTCCCTGGAAACCCCCATCGGCAAGGAGGAGGACTCCCGCCTGGGCGATTTCATCGAGGCCGACATTGAGAATCCCGAGCAGGACGTGGCCAAGAACCTGCTGCGCGAAGATCTCGAAGGCGTGCTGTCCACCCTCAGCCCGCGCGAACGCGATGTGCTGCGCCTGCGCTACGGCCTTGATGACGGCCGCATGAAAACCCTCGAGGAGATCGGCCAGATCTTCGATGTGACCCGCGAACGCATCCGCCAGATCGAGGCCAAGGCGCTGCGCAAGCTGCGGCACCCCAATCGCAACGGCGTGCTCAAGGAGTACATCAAGTGAACCTGGACGAACTGCGCGGCCTGCGCAGTGCTCCCGAGCTTGATGGAGCCGGCCGAACGGCCCTGCTCGCCGCGTTGGGCCTCCGGCTGGCCGCCTGTGACTGGTTCACCCTCGGCGTGATGGCCCCCAGCGCTGCGGCAGCCCTGGCCTGCCTGCGGCAGCTGGAAGCGGCCCAGGACTGGGCACCTCTGGAGCTCGACGGGGCCTGCGAGGACCCGGCCGCCATTGAGGGGCCCGTGTTTCTCAAGGGCAACCAGAACAGCGGCCGCTTCCTGCTGCGCCGCGAGACCGGACTGGGGACCGGGCTGCTGATCACCGGCCACAACCCTGCCGATCCGGCCGCCGAGGACACCTGGGGGCCGCTGCCGCTGGATCTGTTCGCTCTCCAGGCCCAGGCCGCCCCTGCCTCAGGTTTGTGACAGCGGTGGCCAGGGGTGAGCAAGCGGCTCCTTAGGCTGGCCGGCTGTGAACTGCCTGCCATGGCCCCCACCCTGCGCATCGCCTCCCGCCGCAGCCAGTTGGCCATGGTGCAGACCCACTGGGTGCGCGACGAACTGGCCAGGTCCCACGCCGATCTGGAGATCACGATCGAGGCCATGGCCACCCAGGGCGACAAGATCCTCGATGTGGCCCTGGCCAAGATCGGCGACAAGGGCCTGTTCACCAAGGAACTGGAGGCCCAGATGCTGGTGGACCGGGCCGACATCGCCGTCCACAGCCTCAAGGACCTGCCCACCAATCTCCCCGAGGGCCTGATGCTCGGCTGCATCACCGAGCGGGAGGATCCCGCCGATGCCCTGGTGGTGCACGCGAAGCACAGGGACAAGACCCTGGCCACCCTGCCGGCCGGCTCGGTGGTGGGCACCAGCTCGCTGCGGCGACTGGCCCAGTTGCGCCACCACTTCCCGCATCTCCAGTTCAAGGACGTGCGCGGCAACGTGATCACCCGGCTGGAGAAGCTCGATGCCGGCGAGTACGACTGCCTGATCCTCGCCGCCGCGGGACTGGGGCGCCTGGGGCTGGGGGATCGCATCCATGAGCTGATCGACCCCTCCATCTCCCTGCATGCCGTGGGTCAGGGGGCGCTGGGCATCGAGTGCCGCGCCGGCGACACCACCGTGCTGGATCAGATCAAGGTGCTGGAGCACACCCCCACGGCCCGGCGCTGCCTGGCCGAGCGCGCCTTCCTGCGCGAACTGGAGGGGGGGTGCCAGGTGCCGATCGGTGTGAACACCCGCTTCGCCGACAGCGGCGAGCTGATCCTCACCGGGATGGTGGCGAGCCTCGATGGTGGCCGCCTGCTTCGCGATGCGGTGCAGGGTCCCCAGGAGGATCCCGAAGCTCTCGGCATCGACCTGGCCCAGCGGCTGCGTGGCCAGGGCGCGGGCGAGATCCTGGAGGAGATCTTTGCCAGCGTCCGGCCCCAGGCCTGAGCCCTCCCTGCCCCGGCAAGCGCAAGTTCCGGCCCAGTCCGATCCCGGCAGCCTGCCGTTTCAGTGGAGCCTGCTGTTCTGGGCCGCCCTGGTCGGTCTGCTCACCGGACTGGCGGTGGTGAGCTTCCACGAGCTCGTGGGCCTGATCAACAGTGCCCTGTTCGGTCCGCTGGTGGAGGGGTTGCTGAACCTCGGCCGGGCGCCGCTGCCGCCTCCGCCCCCGCTGCCGTCGCCACTCCTGTCGCCACTGCCAGCGTCAGCGCCCGAGCAGAGCACACCGCTGGCGGCCCTGCTGCAGATCGGCCTGGGTGGGCTGGGTTACCTGCCGGCGCCGCCGGCCGCTCCCGAGCTGCCGCCAGCGCCAGCGGCCGGTCTGCCGGGCTGGCTGCAGCTCTGGCCGGTGCTGGTGGTGCCCTGCCTGGGCGGGCTGGCGGTGGGCCTGTTGCGGCGCTGGCGCGACGATCCCGGGCCGGGCCTGCCCAGCCTGATGGCCATGGCCGACGGCAGCCTGCCCGCTGCCCCCCGGTTGCCGTTCCAGCGTCTGCTGGCGGCGTCCCTCAGCCTGGGCAGCGGCGCCTCCCTGGGGCCGGAGGGTCCGAGCGTGGAGAGCGGCGGCAATCTGGGCCTGTGGCTGGCGCTGCGGGCACGCCTGCCCCCCCAGAGCCAGAAGGCCCTGGTGGCCGCCGGGGTGGCGGCAGGGCTGGCGGCCGGCTTCAAGGCTCCGATCGCCGGTGTGTTCTTCGCCTTTGAGGGCAGCTTCAGCACGATCCAGGGGCGTCCAAGCCTGCGGGCGGTGCTGGTGGCTGCGGTGAGCGCCACCCTGGTGGTGCAGCTGCTGCTTGGCGACGCGCCGATCCTGCGGCTGCCGGCCTACGAGGTGCGCTCACCGCTGGAGCTGCCCCTCTATCTGGGGCTGGGCCTGCTGGCCAGTGGCCTGTCGCTGCTGTTGCTGCAGGCGCTCGCCCTGGGTCGCAGCGCCCGTCTGCAGGGCTGGCTGGGGGCCCTCCCCCCCGGCCTGGGCACCGCCCTGGGCGGGGCGGCCGTGGGAGGGGTGGCCCTGGCCTTTCCCCAGGTGCTGGGGGTCGGCTACGACACGATCGAGGCCCTGCTGGGCCGCGACGGTGGCGTGTCCCTGCTGGTGTTGCTGCTGTTGCTGGGGGCCAAGCTGCTGGCCACCGGGATCAGCGCCGCCAGCGGCTTTGTGGGCGGTGGCTTTGCCCCGGCCCTGGTGCTGGGGGCGGTGCTGGGCAACTGCTACGGCCAGCTGCTGGGGGATGGTGGCCTGGGGCTGCCGGTGGCGGAACCGCCGGCCTACGCCATGGTGGGCATGGCAGCCGTGCTCGCCGGCAGCGCCCGCGCCCCGCTCACGGCCCTGCTGCTGCTGTTCGAGCTCACCCGCGACATCCGCATCGTGCTGCCCCTGATGGCCGCCGCCGGCCTCAGTGCCGTGCTGGTGGAGCGCTGGCAGGGCCTCAGCGATCCGGGGCTGCTGGGGCCGGACCCGGTGGAGGAGCGCCGCCGTCGGCAGTTGGCCGCGGTGCCGCTGCAGGAGGCCATCGATCCGGAGCCGCCCTTGCTGTTGCCGGCCGATTGCCCGGCTCCGGAGGCCCTGGAGCGCTTGCTGGACAGCCGCGGCCATTGCCTGCTGGTCAGCGAGGCTGACCGGGTGGTGGGTCTGGTGACCCTGCCCGACCTCCAGCGCCTGCTCAGCGCCCGCAGTGAGCAGCCTGGCCCCGGCGGCCTTGCCCAGATCCGCCTGATCGACTGCCTGCGCAGTGAGCTGGTGTGGCTGCCCCTGGCCAGCCAGCTGGCCCGGCTGGAGGATCAGCTGCGGCCCAGCGGCCTGCGCCAGCTGCCGGTGTTCGAGCTGCCGGGGCTGGACATCCCGGCCCTGCCCCATGGCCTGCCGGGCAGCGGTCTGCCGCTGGCGGCCCTGCGGGGTCTGGCCAGCCGCGATGGTCTGGCCCGGGCGCTGGCCCGCCGGCTCAGCCGTGTTCCGGCTTGAGGGCGTTGAAGTGGCAGTGCTGCAGCAGGGCCTCCGCCACCGGATCGGTCTGCTGCAGGAGGTCGACGAGCCGCTGCAGGTCCAGCGCCGAAAGCTCGCCATCGCTCGACCACTTCAGCACGGTGCTGGGGGTGGTGGCCGCCTCTCGGAGGGGCTGCTGCTGAGGGTTGCTGAGGCTGGGGTGGCGGTGGTCGCTGGCCATGCCGGCGTTGCCTTGGGCGGTGAGGCCACAAGTTAGGGGATGAAGACATCTCCAGGCCTCGATGGGCCCGCAGAGTGCGGAAAGTCTTCCGAGTTGGCGGCTGATCAGGGTTTGACGATCACGGGGGTGCCCACGTCCACCTGATCGAACAGCTGGCGGACGTGGGGGGTGAGCATGCGCACGCAGCCGTTGGACACCGCCGCGCGGGAGGTGACGGTCCAGGCCCAGGCATCGGGGGTGCCGTGGATGCCGTACTGGTTCAGGCCGCTCTGCTTGAAGCCGATCCAGCGATCACCCAGGGGTGCCTGGGGCCCCACCGCGTTGCTCACCCTGCCGCTCGAGGTGCTCTGGTAGATGGGGTTCACCACCTTGTTCTCCACCGTGAAGCGGCCCGAGGGCGTGGGCGTGCGGGGATCGCCGATGGCCACCGGCCAACTGCCCAGCACCTTGCCCTCCTCCACCAGGGAGATCTGGCGGCGGCCCAGCTCCAGCACGATCTCCCGGGTGAGCACAGCTGGTGGGACGGGAGCCGCGGCGGTGACGGCGGCGGGCACCTCAGGAGCCGGGGCGGGCTCACTGGAGGCCAGGGCAGCGGCACCCGCCGTGGCGCTGAAAGCCGTGGCGCTGAAAGCCGTGGCGCCGAAAGCCGTGGCGCCCAGCAGGGTGGACAGCAGCCACGGGATGGACGGGCGCCGGACTGTGGAGGGGGGGGCCATGGCGATCGGGCGCGACCAGATAGAGGGATCAGGCGGTGGTGGGTCCGTCGACCAGCTTCGGGTCGATCAAGCAGTTTTTTTAGTTCACTTAACTTTTTCAGGGTCATGGTTCAATGGGTTTATTTCTATAATTACTTACCGGTTGTTATCTCTTTTGTATCGGATGCAATAACAAACACGGCACCGATCAGCGAGGGCATGGACAGATAGTAGCCCATCAGCACATGCCCACAGATGGCGCCGATAAAGGCCAGCGGGATCGACAGCATCACGATCAGCGGTTCGACGTAACTGCGGAACTGAAAGGAGAGGATCAGGAAGATGCATATCAGACCGATCAGCAGGCCCCGGCGGATCGAACCCCCCG
>JAWOBH010000107.1:0-9097 GCA_046498125.1 Prochlorococcaceae cyanobacterium
TTGGCCTCGAGGCCGTCGACGCGGCCCTTGAGGATGGCGAGTTCACGCTCGAACTCGGCCATCAGGCGCTTGAGCTCGTCGGTCACCTCGGTGACGCGATCGAGGCAGGCGTTGAGCAGGGCGGCGGCCTCGAAGCGGGTCATGGCCCGCTGGCCCTTGAAGGTGCCGTCGGGGTAGCCGGCCACGCAGCCGTAGCGCTCGATCAGGTTGGAGAGCGCCTGGTAGGCCCAGTCCGTGGGTTGGACGTCGGGGAACTGGGAGATGCTGGTGACCTGATCCAGTGCGCTCGAATCGGAATAGCGAGTGAGCTCATCGATGGCCAGATGGGAGGCCGGATCGATGGGCTGGAGCTCAGCGGCGCTGGCCAGGGACGGGGTGAACAGGCCTGCGCTGATCAGCGCCAGTGCCAGGGATTGGCTGAATGCCATGGAAATCCTCACAACGACAGACCGCGACTTTCGCCTTGCGAAAGCAGCGATCGCCACTCTTTTAGCCGCCTCACCTATGGCAGATTTCCGGATCTGTCACGATCGCATGTGATCAATGTTGCACTGACACGTTCCGATCGGGGTTCGCCTACTTGGCTGCTGCCGTGGTAGCCCAACTGGCTGAGAGGGATTGAGACCACACTCGCTGTTGAGGGCATCGTCCCGCACTTCACCCCGATACAGCGAGGGGAAGACGGGGAGGATGTCGAAGTTGCGCGCCAGGGTACCCGCGCTGATGCTCACGTGATCGCTGGCTGGAAAGCGATCAAACAGAGGGGCAAGGTTCAGGCGATCCTTCGTGTCGGGAGCACCGCTGAGGCTGAAGCTGGCGTCGCTCACAACCAACAGGTCAGGGCCCAGGCGGCATCAGGCCTGCAGCGACACCACCTGCTCGGTCACCACCAGCCG
Source organism: Prochlorococcaceae cyanobacterium (assembly GCA_046498125.1). Taxonomy (GTDB): domain Bacteria; phylum Cyanobacteriota; class Cyanobacteriia; order PCC-6307; family Cyanobiaceae; genus NIES-981. Next base: position 897 of record JAWOBH010000107.1, read on the forward strand.
CACCCGCGCGCCTTCCTGGAGCACATCCTCGTTGGTGCTGATCACGGTGAGGGCGAGATCGCCCACGCGCACCCGGTAGAGCTGGTCGTGGCCGCGAAATTCGCGCATCTCCACCGTTCCCGGGGCCTGGGCGTCGGCCACCAGCCGGATCTGTTCGGGACGCACGGCAATGGTGGTGGGCCCCTGGGCCGGAGTCACCAGGGGCAGGCAGCCGAGCAGGGTGTCCGCCGCCGAGCCGTGGGCCTCTCCGGGCAGCAGGTTGGAGCGCCCCAGAAAGCTGGCCACGAAAGCGCTGGCCGGCCGCCGGTAGATGGCATCGGGCCTGCCGCACTGCACCAGGCGTCCCCGCTCCATCACCGCCAGGCGATCGGCCATCACCATGGCCTCCTCCTGGTCGTGGGTCACCAGGATCGCCGCCGCTCCGGCCCGCCGCAGCAGCTGGCGCACCTCCTGGCGCATCTCCAGCCGCATGGCGGCGTCAAGGTTGGAGAAGGGCTCATCGAGCAGCACCAGTGCCGGTTCCGGCGCCAGGGTGCGGGCCAGGGCCACCCGCTGCTGCTGACCGCCGGAGAGCTCATGGGGGTAGCGGCGCTCCAGCGCCGTGAGGTCCACCAGCTCCAGCATCTCCTCGGTGCGGGCCGCGGCCCTGGCGCGGGGCCAGCGGTGCAGGCCGAAGCGCACGTTCTCGCCCACGGTGAGGTGGGGGAACAGGGCGTAGTCCTGAAACACCAGGCCGATGCCGCGCCGCTCCGGCCGCCAGCCGGTGATCGGGATCCCGCGCAGCCACACCGAGCCGGCGTCCACGGTTTCGAGGCCGGCGATCATCCGTAGGGTGGTGGTCTTGCCGCAGCCGGAAGGGCCCAGCAGGGCCATCAGTTCGCCCTGCTTCAGGCTGAACATCACCCGGTCCACGGCGGGGAGCCCGCTGGTGAACCGGCGACAGAGATCGCGCACCTCCAGAAGGGAGGGCGATGGGGAAGCAGGGGTCATCGGCTGGGTGGTGCGGTGGTCGACAGGTTTGGGACGCTGGTTGCCGGCGTCGGGGTGGTCTGCGGCAGCTGCCGATCACGCCGCAGCACCACGGCGACGAACAGGGCCGAGAAGGCGATGATCGCCGCGGCGTAGGGCGCCGCCTCCACCAGCATCCCCTCCGAGGTGCGCGAGAACATCTGGATCGCCAGGGGCCTGAATCCAGGCGGAGCCAGCAGGAAGGCGATCGGCAGCTCCTTCATCACGGTGACGAACACCAGCACCACCGCCGCCACCATCCCCGGCTGGATCAGCGGCAGGGTGGCCCGCCGGAAGCTGGCCGCCGGCCCCAGGCCGAGGGAGCGGGCCGCCTCCTCGATCGAGGGGCGGGCCTGGTAGAGGGCGCTGCGGATCGGGCCGATGGCCAGGGCCAGGAAGGCCAGGGCATACACCAGCACCAGCAGGCCGTGTGTCTGGTAGAGCCAGGGGACGCTGCGCAGGGTGGCGAACACGAAGGCCAGGGCGAAGGCCAGGGCGGGCACGGCGTAGCCCACGAACGACAGCCGGTTCACCCAGCGGGACAGGCGACCGGGGAAGCGCACCGCCAGCACGGCCACCGGAATGGCCATCAGGCCGGCCAGCAGGGCCGCGGGTGCCGCCACGCTCAGCGACTGCAGGAAGCTGGCCAGCAGACCCTGCCAGGTGGCTTGGGAGACGCCGCGACTGATCCAGAAGCTGAGCACGGCCACGGGCAGGCCGAGGGCCGCGGCGGCCACGGCGATGCTGAACAGCAGACCCAGCACCTGGCCCCAGGCCGGCAGTCGCAGCCGCGTGAGGGGCCGACCGCTGCCGCTGCCGGTGCCGCTGTAGTGATGGCCCTGGCGCAGTCGGCTCTCGGCCCACACCACCAGCAGGGCGATGGCGATCAGGATCAGCGATAGCCAGGCCGAGTAGAGGAGGTCGTAGGCGATCGCGTACTGCTGGTAGATCACATAGGAGAACACCCGGTAGCGCATCAGCGCCACGGCACCGAAGTCGCCGATCACATAGAGGCCCACCACCAGCCAGCCCGCCATCAGGGCCGGCATCAGATGGGGCAGGGTGACCCTGCGGAACACCTGTCGGGGCGAGGCGCCCAGGGCCCGGGCCGTTTCCTCCAGGTTTGCCTCCAGCCCGGCGAACGCCGCCCGCAGATTGAGGTAGAGGTAGGGGTAGCAGTAGAGGCTCAGGGCCAGGGTGGCCCCCCACCAGCCCTGGGGTCTGGGAATGGTGACGCCGAAGGTCTGGTTGAGAAAGCCGTAGTTGCCGGCCAGGCCGATCAGGGCATAGGCCATCACGTAGCCCGGCACCGCCAGGGGCAGCACGGCCAGCAGATTGAACCAGCGGCGGCCGTGCAGGTTGGTGCGGCTCAGCAGCCAGGCCAGCGGCAGGGCGATCAGGGTGCTGAGGGTGAGCACGCCGGCGGTGAGGGCGGCGGTGTTGGCCAGCAGCTCCACGGTGCGCCAGCGCCAGAGCAGCGCCGCCACCTGGGCTGGTTCGGCCTCGCTGGCCCGCAGGAGCAGGTACACCAGCGGCAGCACCATCAGCCCGGCCACTGCCAGCCCCAGGCCGCTGAACAGCACTCTGGAGACGGGCAGGCCGGGGCGTCGTGGCGCGGAGGGAAGTGGCAGGGCCTCGATCAGCAAGCGCTCAGTTGAGATGCTTGTTGATCAGGGCCAGGGTGCCCTGCATGTCGGTGAGGTCGTTGAGATCCACCTCGGGGGCATTGGCGGCGGCGGTGGCGTAGTCCACGCCGGCGCTGCCTTCCGGCACGATCGAGACGCCCGTCACCGGATACTCGTAGACACTGCCGGTGAAGTACTGCTGGGCGGTGGGACTGGCGAGGAACTCCACAAACGTCCGGGCGGCCGGTTTGTTGTTGCAGCTCTCCAGAATCCCCACACCAGCCACCATCATCAGGTTGCCGATATCGCCCGACTCGAACTGGGTCTGGGCCACCGGGAAGTCGGGATCACTGGCCTTGAACCGACCCAGGTAGTAGTTGTTGGTGGAGGCCAGATCCGCTTCGCCATCGGCGATCGCCTGGTGCTGGGCGGTGTTGTTGCGCACGATCACCGGCTCGTTGGCGGCGATGCCCTCGAGCCAGGCCTCGGCGGCCTCATCGCCCTGGCTCAGCCGCAGGGCGGCCACGTGGGCCACGAAGGAGCCGTTGGTGGGGGCCACGGCCAGCCGTCCCTTGAATTTTGGATCGGTGAGGTCGGCCATGGTGCTGGGCAGATCACTCTCCTGGAGGCGCTCGGGTGAATAGATCAGCAGCCGCGCCCGGCCGGAGGTGCCGATCCACGTGCCGTCCCGGTCACGGAACACCGCTTCCACCTTGTCCGTGATCGAGGCCGGCAGGCTGGTGAACAGGGGTTTGGTGGCCCCCAGGGCGGCCACGTCCTGGGCCCAGAACACGCACGCCGGGCTCTGGCCACCCTCCTCCTGCAGCAGGTTGGCCAGCTCTGCGGTGCCGCCATAGCGCACATCCACGCTGATGCCGCTCTCGCGCTCGAAGGCCTCGATCAGGGGCGCCACCAGGGGCTCGCCACGGCCGGAGTAGAGGGTGAGGGAGTCCTCCGAGGCGCTGTCCTGTTGGCAACCGGCAAGGAACAGCGAGCCTGAAAGCAGCGCGGCACTGAGCAGACGGCGTTGACGCATGGTGTGGTGACGTGAGGATGGAACGACGGTGATCAGCGAGCCGGCGGCGGTCGGGATCGCAGCGTCAGACCAGGCCAACGAGGATTCAGGCGACCCTAGGAATCGCCCGCCCAGCACCATGTGACCGATCTGCTGAGATCGGGTGACATTTGCTACAAACAACCAGGCCAAGGCCCGTTGGTGCTGGCTTCCCCGTGAAGCTCGTGGCGACGCTCACCGGTTGCCCCGCCATGAACAGGTGGCGGCCGGTGGAGGTGTTCTATCGGGGAAGGGTGCTGCCGAGCGGGCGGCAGGATTCAAGGGACTGTGACCAAAGGCACAGACTGAGGTTCCAGAGCGCAGTGACGGCTGGAAGGCGCCTCAGCGGCGCGGGTTCACCCGCACCGGCACCAGCACGGGCTGCATCATGCCGCCGCCGCCGTTGTCGTCGTCGGAGTCGGTGGTGAGCAAGAAAGCCAGGCCGAACAGGGCGATCACGCCCGAGAGCAGCAGCAGTTCGGCCATGGGGTGGTTGTGACTCGACACACCGTAGCCAGGCCGCAGGGCTGTGGTGTAACAACGTTGGCTGTTCAGGGGCTGCCGGCTCAGGCCGGCCCAAAGGCCAGCACCACCCCGGCCAGGGTGAGCGCCGCAGCCACCACCACCGTCCAGCGGGTGTGGGCCTGGCGCAGCACGCCGTAGCTCACTCCCACCACCAGGGTGGAGCTCAGGGCAGCGCCCTGCCACCAGCTGGCGGTGCCGCTGGCCTCCTGGCCGTGGAGCAGGGCGTGCACGGCGATGGCCAGGGCCACCACGGTGCCGATCAGCCCCAGTCGCGGGCTGTTGCCGCTGCGCAGGCTGGCCAGGATCACCACCCCCGTGGCCGAGATCGCCAGGGCGGCCAGCAGTTCGGCGCCCGGCAGATCGCCCCCCAGGGAGCCCACCACCGCTCCGGCCACGGCACCCACCAGGGCAAACAGCAGCACGGAGCTGCTGATGAAGGCGGCCACGCCGCCCACGCCCACCAACAGCAGCAGGTGGTCGAGCCCGGTGATCGGGTGGCTGAAGCCGGAGCTGAAGCCGGCATTGGCGATGCCGTGGGCCTGGGCGGGCAGGGCGGAGAGCAGGCTCAGGCCCAGTCCGGCAGCAACCGGCAGGAGCAGGGGACGAACGGTGGAGAAACGCATTGAGTGACCGGTCCGCGCCGGAACAGATGGAGGTGGAGCGAGGGTGAGCGTTCTGGCTGAGGCGCGGGCCGAAGGCCGGGGCGCCATCACAGCTGCGGGACAGCGCCGGAGTGGGGATGGATTCCCGCACCGGTCTTTCCTCGTTGCCTTCCCGGGCTGGATCCGGGAAACCCTCGGCGTCATTATTGATGCCGCAGCCCGATTTGGCCCGATCAGGCGAATCCCTGGCCGGCCGATCCGGCCACGCAGGCCTGGAGCTGACGGCGCAGCCTGGCGTGATCGAGGTCGCGGCCGATCAGCACAATCTGGTTCTTGCGCTGCGCGCCGGGCCAGTCGGAGTCGTCGATCGAGAAGCGCTTGCCGGCCAGGTGGAACACGTGCCGGCGCTCGCTCTCGCTGAACCAGAGGATGCCCTTGGCTCGGAACACGCTCTCGGGCAGCTGGTTGTCGAGGAAGTTCTGGAACTTGCGCAGGGCGAAGGGGCCCTCGGCGGCGAAGGAGAGGGATGTGAACCCCTCGATGGCGGCGTGGTCGGGATGGGGATCGTGACTGTGGTCGTGGTCGTGGTCGTGGTCGTGGGGGTGATTGTGGTGAGCGTGGTGCTCGTGCTCGTGCTCGCAGTGGCCGTGCTCGTGGTCGCAGGCGCCGTGGTCGAGCTCTGGTTCGCCGGGGGGCGAGGCGGTCACCACCCGGTCGCTCTCGAACAGCCCCACGCTGAGCAGCAGCGGCAGGGGCACCTCCCCCTTCACCGAGCGCAGGATGCGGGCGTCGGTCTTGATCTGGCGCAGTCGGCTCTCGAGGGCCTCGAGCCGCTCTTCGGCCACCAGGTCGCATTTGTTGAGCAGGATCATGTCGCCGTACACGATCTGGGCCCGGGCCACCTCCCCCTCCAGCAGCTCGTCGCTGAAGTTCTCCGCATCCACCAGGGTGATGATCGAGTCGAGGCGGGTGTTCTCGCGCAGGTCGCTGCCCAGGAAGGTCATGGCCACCGGCAGGGGATCGGCCAGCCCGGTGGTCTCCACCACCAGGTAGTCCACCGGATCGGGGCGCTCCAGGATCCGGTACACCGCGTCCAGCAGCTCGCCGTTGATCGAGCAGCAGATGCAGCCGTTGCTCAGCTCCACCATGTCGTCGGCAGTGGCCACCACCAGATCGTTGTCGATGCCGATCTCGCCGAACTCATTCACCAGCACGGCGGTTTTCAGCCCCTGCTGGTTGCTGAGGATGTGGTTCAGCAGAGTGGTTTTGCCCGCCCCCAGAAAGCCGGTGAGGATGGTCACCGGCAGGGCAGGGGCGGCGGTGGTGCTGGGGCTCATGGCGGCGGCGAGAACGGTTCTCAGACGTTAGGCAGATGACGACCGGGCGGCCTGGCCTGCAGCCGCCCGGGCCTGGCCGTCACCGCGCCGCTGGCGGCGCTGGCAGTCGGGGCAGAGGCCGTAGAACTCCAGGGTGTGGAACAGGGGCAGGTAGCCCCTCAGTTCCTCGCCGGTGAGCTCCAGGGCGTGCACCGGACAGTGCTCCAGGCGGTGGGTCTGCCCGCAATCCACGCAGGTGAGGTGGTGTTCGTCGCATTCGGTGGGGGCGAACAGGGCCTCGCCGCTGGGCAGATGGCGGCAGCGCACCCGGCCCCACTGCTGCAGCTGGCGCAGGTGGCGGTACACGGTGGCCAGTCCCATGGGGGTGGCGCTGGCCCGCAGGCAGGCATGCAGGTCCTGGCCCGAGAGCTCGCGGCCGGCACGGCGCAGGGCCTCCAGCAGATGTTCCTGGCGGGAGCTGAGTTTGGGAGCCACGGGCACCAGGGCGGATCGGCGGGCCAAGCACTGGGGCCGTTCTAACCGGGCACCAGCCACTGGGCCCGTTTCACGGGGCCGGGCAGGGGCCGCAGCTCCAGGCTGGTGGCGTCGATCAGCACAGCCCGGGCCGGAGGCGGGGCGGCATCCCCGCGGGCCCGGGGCCGCAGGGTGGTGAGCAGCTGCTCGCCGCTGGCGTCCCAGTGCAGGCCGCTGCCGGGCTCCAGTTCCCAGCCCGTGAGCAGGCGCCGCCCCAGCTCCACGCCCTCCCGGTTCAGGGCCAGCAGGGTGAGGCGCGGCTCCTCGGTGCCCTCCATCAACAGGGCCCACACCCGGTCGCCGCTGCGGCTGCAGGCGCTGGCCACCAGGGCCTGGCTGCCCAGCCACAGCTGTTTGGGCGGCTGGCCCGGTTCCACCAGCTCCAGCGAGCGGCGGAAATCGGGCCAGTGGCGCTGCAGCAGGGCCCGGCCGGCCTGGGGGCAGAAGCTGCTCAGATCCCGGCTGCCCGGCAGGGTCTGGCGGCGCGGCGCCTGGGGCGGCAGGGTCTCCAGGTGCAGCCCCTCGGTGTCGGGCACCACCACCGCGCCGCCCTCGGGCAGCAGCAGCATCGGTCCGCTGGCACTCCAGGGCAGGCGCCGCCAGCGCCAGCCCCCGCCCGGCAGCAGCCGGGCCTCGCTGCTGCCGGGCTCGAGCTGGCCGCTCTGCACCAGCAGGTCGCCGTTGCGGTTGCTGCTCAGGTGCGCGAACAGCACCGGCCCGGCCTGCAGGGGCTGGGGCTCTTCGGCGCGCACCGCCTGGGCCGGCTCGCTGGCCGGCCGCAGGTTGTGCTGGTGCAGGGCGATCCGCCACAGCCGCAGCTGGCCGTCCGGTTCGCGGCTGGCGGCCGCCACCCCGGAGCCATCGCCGAGGGGCAGCACGTGGGGGATCTCCGGCCACACCGGACTGATCGGCCGCCAGCTGCCGTCGTGCTCGCGCAGCTGCAGCTGTTCGCCGCCCGCCGCCGCCACCACGGCCAGAACCCGGGGCCGGGGATCCCAGTGCCAGCGGCTGGTGGGCAGGGCCAGACCCCGCCCGTCCCGTCCGCCCAGCTCCAGCTCCAGCGGGCCCGCGATGCGCTGGCCCTCGGCCAGGCGCAGCAGCAGGGTGCTGCCGCTGCCCAGCCAGCTGTGGGCCAGGGGAGGACTGAGGCTGCCGTCCTTCTCCAGGCTGGCCGTCTGCATGGGCCGGCTGAAGCGGGCCTGCAGGGCCGCCGGCCCTGAGCTGGCCGGGGCGTTGCCCAGCGCCTCGAGATGGGGTGGCTGGCGCACCAGCAGCTGCTGCTGGGCCACCACCAGCAGGGCCGGCAGCCCCAGGGCCAGCAACAGGGGACGCGACAGCTGGGTCATGGCTCCAGGGGGCGGGCCGGCCTGGGGATCGGCTGGATGCGCTCGGGCACCACCTCCAGCTGTCCGCCATCGACGGCCATGCGCCCCTCGATCGCCAGCCACTGATCGGCCCGGGGCAGGGGTTGGCCCGCCGGCCAGCGCACCGGCAGGCCCACCGGGGTGGCATCGGCCAGGCAGCAGCGCACCAGCAG
>JAWOBH010000141.1:0-3644 GCA_046498125.1 Prochlorococcaceae cyanobacterium
AGATGGGCCGCAGACCGTTCGCGAACCACACTGCCAGCTGACGATGCCGCTCATAGCCGCAGTTCAGTGATGTCACCCAAGGCCAGGCCGAAGGCCATGGATGGCATTGGTCGAACCCCAGCCTCGAAGAGCGCTTCAAGAAGCCAGACGACCCGCTGCGGCTGGTGTTCGTGTGCGCCATGTGGCTCACCGGCTTCGACGCGCCGAGCTGCTCCACGCTCTACCTCGACAAGCCGATGCGCAATCACACCCTGATGCAGACCATCGCCCGGGCCAACCGCGTGTTCCCCGGCAAGCACAGCGGCCAGATCGTCGACTACGCCAACGTGTTCGCCTCCCTGGAGCGGGCCCTCTCCCTCTACGGCGTGGGCCGTTCGGGCCACTCCCCCGTGGAGGGCAACGACGTGCTGATCGCCCAGCTGCGGCAGGCCATTGCCGATGCCCGCAGCTTCTGCCTCGGCCAGCAGGTGGATCTGGAGCGGATCGAGGGTCTGGCAGCCGGCGGCATGGAGCGGATCGCGGCGATCGGCGACGCCGTGAATGCCCTGATCTCACCCGATGCCGTGCGCAACGACTTCCTCGCCGCCCAGCGCCTGGTGCACACGCTCACCAACGCCCTCAAGCCCGATCGGGCGGCCGCTGAGTTCACAGGGATCGATGCCCTGCTGGCCCTGCTGGCGGCAGAGATTCGTCAGCAGCTCCATCCCGAAGGGCCCGCCGATCTCAGTGAGGTGATGGCCGGGATCAGCCAGCTGCTCTATGCCTCGATCACGGGCGTTGCCATTCAGGAGCGCAACCTGCCGCCGATGGATCTCTCCCGGATCGACTTCCAGGCCCTGGCCGAGAAGTTCAAGCAGTCGAAGCGCCAGAACATCGATCTCGAAACCCTCAAGGCGCAGATCGCGGCCCGGTTGAACCGTCTGGTGCAGCTCAATCCCACCCGCACCGATTTCCTGGAGAAGTTCGAGCAGCTCATCGCCGCCTACAACGCCGGCAGCCTCAATGTGGAGCAGCTGTTCAAGGCCCTGCTGGAACTCTCCGCCAGCCTCAGCAGCGAACAGCAGCGCCACATCCGCGAACACCTCAGCGAAGAAGAGCTCACCCTCTTCGACATCCTGCTCAAACCAGCCCCCGAACTCACCGATGCCGAGCGCCGCAAGGTGAAGGCCGTAGCCCGCGAGCTGCTGGAACAGGTGAAAACCCTGCTGGTGCTCAACTGGCGCGCCAAGGCCGCGTCCCGCGCCCAGCTGAAACTGGCGATCGAGGATGCGCTCGACCTGGGCCTCCCACGGTCCTACACACCCGAGCTCTATCAACAGAAGTGCACCTCGATCTTCGAGCACTTCTATGTGAGCTACCCCGAGCGGGATGCGAGTGTCTATGCCGACACCCAGCAGGCCTGAATCTCGGAGTTGACATAACCCAACGCCTCGCTCACCTCGACGAAGGCAAACTCGCCGCCCCGGCAGAGCTGAAGAAGTCCCTGCTGCACCAGGCGTTCAACGGCGAGCTCTGAGCCGTGGCGGCCACCCAGGTTGGGTTCTGTGATTCCACTGGCGCCGATACTCCCCCAGCGACCTACGGTGAAACCCAATCGTTGGATGTAGGGCCTTCAGCTTGAAGCGACATCGGCTGGTACTGGAAGGCGGAGACGGTGCGCAGCTCCGCATCAGCGGCGATCAGCTGGCCGAGCTGCTCGCTGCCCTCAAGGAAGGCGCGCGCCTGGCGCTGCGCTATCAGGTGGAGGGCATCAGCAATCCGCCGGGTCCAAGACCCCGCTGGTTGGAGGCCTGTACCAGCCAGGTGATCACGGGCTTGCGTGCTGGCTCTGCCGTGCTGGAGATCGAGGCGCCCACGCTGGAGGAGGCCGCTCCTGAAGTCTTTGGCGCTTCAGGGCAGATCAGCCTGTTGGAGCCTGATGAGCCCCTCGCACCCCCAGCCAGCACTGCCCTTGATCTGTTCGCCGCCGTGCTGCAGGAGATTCAGCAGGGGGATCGCCCAACCCTGAGGGCCGATCGGTCTCTGTTGGAAGGGTGCCTTCGCTTCGCCCGCGTGCCCAGTGGAGCCTTCACAGGCATCAGCCTCGGGTCCGTGGATGCCAAAGGGCCCACCGTGACCTTGCACGCCTCCGACATTCCCTTGCTGGAGGAGTTGGTGCTGGTGACGCCACTCCCCCAGATCATCCGCTTCACCGGCACGCTCGACACCATCTCCTCCACCAGGCCGTCCGTCACCCTGCTCAGTGATGACGGCGACAAGATCCAGGCCCGGCTGCCCTCCAGCATCACCACAGAAGACCTGAGGGCTCTGTTTGGTCAGCGGGTGGTGGTGGCCGGCGTCGCTGAGTTCCGCCCTTCGGGGCGCATCCAGCAGATCGCCATCAGCCAGATCCAACCGGCCCATGGGGCCGATGAGTTGTTCAGCGAAACGCCCAGAGCGTGGGGCTCCATGCCCGTCTTCACCCCAGCAGCGCAAGAGCCGGGATCCGGTGTCAGCACCTTTTTCGGCACCTGGCCCGGTGATGAAACCGACGACGAACTGATCACGGCCCTCGCCGCCATTCGATGACGGCGGCGGCAGGTGCCGGCAGGCCCTATCTCCTCGACACCAGCGTGATTCTCCATCTGGTGCGGGGGAAGGCTCTGGGTCAGCGAATACAGCAAACCTTTGATTTGATTCACTGCCAGCCTCGCCCGCTGGTGAGTGTGGTGAGCCTGGCTGAGGCTCGGGTGTTAGCGCAAGCTGGGAACTGGGGAGCAGCCAAACGCCAGGCCCTGGACAAGGCCTTCTGCTCGCTCACGATCGTGAACATCAACCATCCGTCCGTGATTGATGCCTATGTGCAGTTGGATCTCCATGCACGCGCCCATCCCCAAGGGGCACGAACCATGGGCAAGAACGACCTGTGGATTGCGGCAACGGCCGTTGCCGCCCAGGCCGTCCTGCTGACCACGGACAAGGACTTTGCGTTTCTGATCCCCACCCCTGTTCAGGGGCATGTGATTGCGAGCGCCTGATCTTCGGTGGGGTTCGTTCGATCCTGCATCGGCCCGTCCCCCGTGGCCAGGAGACTGACCCGCGTTAGTGTTCAACACAACGTTGTAAGTGTGATGGCATGGTGCTCGGTGTGAGGGTGGAGCCGGAGAACTGGAGTGAGCAGCTGCCCGACTGGAACGACTGGACCGCATGACACCAGCCGTTCTCTTGTGCGGATCGCCGTGGAGCCCTCGCCGCGTACTGGCCTGCGCAAGCCTGGCCCTGCGGGGTTGGCTGGAGCTGCCCTGACTTTCGCCAGAGGATTGACTCAGAGCCTGCTGGTCTAGTCTGGTCTGGTTGATCCGTGGGCAGCCGTGGTGACCCGTCCCAGCCCTGGTCAGAACACGGGCCCGAGCCGTGTGGTGAACATGCTCGAAGCCAAGACCCACCTCTCGCGGCTGGTGGAAGCGATTGAATCCGGCGCCGAAGCCGAGGTGGTGATCGCCCGCAACGGCCGCCCCGTGGCGCGGCTCACCGGCCTGCAGGAGCCGGCACGGCCCCGCCGGTTGGGCATCGCCCGGGGGCAGTTCGTCGCGCCCGACTCCATCGATGCCGCCAACCCCCAGATCGCCGAGCTGTTCGAGCAGGGGTGATGCACCTGCTTCTCG
>JAWOBH010000172.1:0-3013 GCA_046498125.1 Prochlorococcaceae cyanobacterium
GCTTCCGCATCATGCTTAAATTTTTGCAATAACATAGAGGATATTTCTTCCGGTCTATAATCTTTATCCCCCATTGTCACAACCCGGCGCTGCGGGCCGGCGCGCCGATCCTCACCGACACGGCCATGGCGGCGGCGGCGGTGGCGCCGATGGCGAGCCGCACCTTCGCCAACCGGGTGGTGTGTGCCCTGGAGTGGGCCCCGGCTCAGGCGCCGGCGGGCTCCACGCGGGCGGCGGCCGGCATGGCGGCGGCCCTCGCTGAGCTGGGCGGCGCCGCCCCCGGCGGTGGCCCCGGGGGCGGCTCTGGGGCGGCTGCCGCTGCGCCGGTGGTGCTGATCGGCAGCGCCCCCACCGCCCTGGAGGAGCTGCTGGAGCGGGTGGCGGCCGCAGCGCCTGGCGGGGCACTGCCGGCGCCCGCCCTGGTGATCGGCATGCCGGTGGGGTTCGTGGGGGTGGAGCAGAGCAAGCGCCACCTGGCTGCCAGTGGCCTGGTCCACATCCGGCTGGAGGGCTCCAAGGGCGGAGCCGGTCTGGTGGCTGCGGCCTGCAACGCCCTGCTGCGCTCCGGCTGGCTTCAGGCGGCGAGCGCCCCGTCCCCTGAACCCCCGGCTCCTGACTTCCCGTCGGCGGGCTGACCGAGGCTGATCTGGCTGTTGGCCTCGATGCGGCCCAGCACCTGGCGGGCGCGCAGCACCACCGGCGCCGGCACGCCGGCCAGGCGGGCGGCCTCGATGCCGTAGCTGCGGCTGGCGCCGCCGGGCACCACCCGGTGCAGGAAGCGCAGGTCGTGGCCCGTCTCCTCCACCAGCACCCGGGCGTTGGCCACGTTGGCGAGCAGGCCGGCCAGCTCGTTGAGCTCGTGGTAGTGGGTGGCGAACACGCAGCGGGCGCCGATGGCGGTGGCCAGGTGCTCGGCCACCGCCCAGGCGATCGAGAGGCCGTCGAAGGTGGCGGTGCCGCGGCCGATCTCATCGAGCAGCACCAGCGAGCGGGCCGTGGCGTGGTGAAGGATGTTGGCGGTCTCGGCCATCTCCACCATGAACGTGGACTGGCCGGCGGCGAGGTCGTCGCCGGCGCCGACGCGGGTGAAGATGCGGTCGGCGATGCCCAGGCGGGCTGAGCGGGCCGGGATCCAGCTGCCCATCTGGGCCATCAGCTGCAGCAGGCCGGTCTGGCGCAGGTAGCAGCTCTTGCCGCTGGCGTTGGGGCCGGTGAGGATCAGCAGGTCGGGTGGGCCCTCGGCGTCACTGGCGCTGGTGCTGCCGGGGTGGGGTGGCGATGCTCCGCCCAGGGCGATGCCGTTGGCGGTGAAGCCCTCGCCGGCCAGCAGCTGCTCCACCACCGGGTGGCGGCCGGCTTCAATCTGCACCACCCGGGCGTCGGCGCCGCCGGGATCGGTGATCGTGGGGCGGCAGTAGCCGCCGGTGGCGGCCACCTCGGCCAGGCCGGCGATGGCGTCGAGCTCGGCCACCAGCCGGGCGGCCGTGCGGATCGCCGCCGCCTGCTCGCCCACGCGGCCGCGCAGCTCGCAGAACAGCTCGTATTCGCGCTGGGCGGCTCGGGCCCGCAGCTGCTGGATGCGGCCCTCGCGGGCCTTGAGCTCGGGGGTGACGAAGCGCTCCTCGTTGGCCAGGGTCTGGCGGCGGATCCAGTGCTCCGGCACGGCGCCGGCCTTGGCCCGGCTCACCGCCAGGAAGTAGCCGAAGGTGCGGTGGTACTGCAGCCGCAGAGTGCTGATGCCGCTGGCACGGCGCTCGGCGGCCTCCTGGCCGGCCAGCCAGGCGTCCTGGTCGTCGAGCTGGTTGCGCAGGCCGTCGAGCTGGGCATCGACGCCGTCGTGGATCAGACCGCCCTCGCTGAGCGCCAGGGGGGGACTCTCCACCAGGACGTGGCGCAGCTTGGCCGCCAGGGCCTCCAGCTGCGGCCAGGGGCGGGCCAGGGCGCGCAGCGGCGCGCTGGTGGCGCCCGCCAGCTGGGCCGCCAGCTGGGGCAGGCGCTCGAGGCCGTCGGCCAGGGCCACCAGGTCGCGGGCGGAGGCGCTGCCGGCGCCGGCCCGGCCCGCCAGGCGCTCCAGATCGGCCATCGGCCGCAGCAGCCGGCGCACCGCCAGGCGCAGGGGCCGCTGCCCCACCAGCTCGCTCACGCCCTGCTGGCGCTCGAGGATGGCGGCCCGCTCCACCAGGGGTGCCTCGATCCAGCGGCGCAGGCAGCGGCCGCCCATGGCGGTGTGGGTGCGGTCGATGGCCCAGAGCAGGGAGCCGTGCAGGCTGCCTCCCAGCTGGGTGCGGGTGAGTTCCAGGTTGCGCCGGGTGGCGGCATCGAGCACCAGGGCGTCGCCGGCGTGCCAGGTGGTGGGCAGGTCGAGGGGGACCCGCGGCGGGTCGCCACTGCCCTCACCGGCGGGACCGTTCTGGGTGCCGTCGAGGTAGTGCACCAGGCCGCCGGCGGCGCGCAGGGCCAGGGGAACCTCCCCCAGCCCCAGGCCGTCGAGACTGGCCAGCCCGAAGCGCTCCCGAAGGGTGGCGCTGGCCTCCGGAGTCTCGAAGGGGGTGCGGGGCAGGGGCATGAGCCGCAGGCTGGCGGGACACCAGGGTGGCTCCGCCGCCCCCCCGCCAGGCCAGAGCACCTCGGCGGCCTCCAGCTGCAGCAGCTCCTGGTGCAGGGCGTCGCTGCCGCCGCGCTCGCTGACGCGAAACTCGCCGGTGCTCACATCGGCCACAGCCAGGCCCCAGCGGGCCGCCGAGGCGCCGGCGTCGGCCGGACCCTCCAGCACCACGGCGCACAACCAGTTGTTGCGGCGGGCAGCGAGCATGCCCTCCTCCAGCACCGTGCCGGGGGTGATCACCCGGGTGATGTCGCGGCGCAGCAGCTCGCCGCGGCCCTGGCTGCGGGCGCTGGCCTCCTCGAGCTGGTCGCAGAGGGCCACGCTGAGGCCGCGGCGCACCAGCTCGGCGCAGTAGCGCTCGGCGGCGTGGTGGGGGATGCCGGCCATGGGCACCCGGCCGATCGCCTT
>JAWOBH010000196.1:0-23530 GCA_046498125.1 Prochlorococcaceae cyanobacterium
CCGAGGCCCTGGCGCGGCGTTGCTCGGAGACGATCGCCTCGGCCATCGACCTGGCGCTGGCGGAGCGGGACCGCTGCCAGATCGCCCTGGCCGGAGGCCGCACGCCGGCCGCCACTTACCGCCATCTGGGCCGGGAACACCTGCCCTGGGAACGGGTGGATGTGCTGCTGGGAGATGAGCGCTGGGTGAGCGCCGATGACGAGGCCAGCAATGCCCGCCTGCTGCGCTCCACCCTCATGGCCGCAGGGCCCGGCCAAGAGGCGCGCCTGCATCCGGTGCCCACCCACCTGGCCAGCCCCGAGGAGGGAGCCCAGGCCTATGGGGCCACCCTCGCCCAGCTCTGCCCGGGCACGCCACCGGTGCTGGATCTGGTGCTGCTGGGTCTGGGCGACGATGGCCACACCGCCTCGCTGTTCCCCGGCACCGCTGCCACAGGCGTGCGCGACCGCCCCGTGACCGTGGGTGAGGGCAAGGGCACGCCACGGATCACCCTCACCGCACCGGTGCTCTGTGCTGCCCGGCGAGTCGTGTTTCTGGTGAGCGGCAGCGACAAGGCCCTGGCCCTCAACCGGCTGCTGGATCCGGCCG
Organism: Prochlorococcaceae cyanobacterium; assembly: GCA_046498125.1. GTDB lineage: Bacteria > Cyanobacteriota > Cyanobacteriia > PCC-6307 > Cyanobiaceae > NIES-981. Next base: position 589 of record JAWOBH010000196.1, read on the forward strand.
AGCCGGCCGACCGCACCCCGGCGCGGCTGGTGCAGCCGGCTTCAGCGGTGCTGGTGTTCGCCGACAATGCGGCGGCATCGCGCTGACGTCCGTGCTTGAGATCACCGCCGGCACCGGGTTCAGCGGCTGGCACGCCCTCAACGACACGATCATGGGCGGCCGCAGCCAGGGGATATGCCGCGTCGGACCCACTGGACTGGTGTTCGAGGGGGATGTGGTCGCCGAGGGCGGCGGCTTCATCAGCTGCCGCTCGCCGGTGTTCTCGCCGCCCCTCGACCTCTCGGGCCATGAGGGACTGGAGCTGGAGCTGAGTGGCGAGGGACGCCGCTTCAAGCTGGCGGTGGGCTGCGCCGACGGGATGGCCGGTCTCACCGAGCTGATCCCGGGAGGTCTGCGCTGGGTGTGTGAATTTCCCACCGAGGCCGAAGGGATCACCAGGCTGCGCCTGCCCTTCGCGCAGCTGAGCCCCTCCGTGCGTGCCCGCCCCCTGGGCCTGCCGCTGCGCTTCCAGGCTGCCCGCGTGAACCGGCTGCAGGTTCTGCATTCTCGTTTCGGCGACGACGGCTCCGCCAACAGCGGCTTCCGCCCCGGCCCCATCCACTTCAGCCTGCACGCCATCCGTGCCTACCCCTGAGCTGCCCCCCCAGGCGGAGCTGTGCCAACTGGTGGCGGCGGCCGCCGATCACTGCCGCCGACCGCTGCGTCATGGGGTGCGCTGCCAGGAACCCGGCGTGGGCGACGAGGCCCTGCAGGAGTGCTGCCTGCTGCTGGAGGCCCGCGATGGGGCGGGCGTACGCCTGCCGGGGGAAGACCTGGAGCTGGAGCTCTACCCCAGCGGGGGGGAGCTGAATCTCACCCTGGCCTGGTGTCTGGATCCGGACCGCCCCCTGCTCTGGCATGGCCGCCATCCGGTGTGGTTGCGCGGAGACAGCGGTGAGCGCTGCGAACGGCCCGAGAACGGTGCGCCTCTGGAGGCCTTCTGCCGCCGGCTGCGGGCCCTGCTGGTGGAGGGCTGACAGCGGAGGGGCTGACGCCGGTCAGGGGTGGGCGGTGAGCTCCGGATGATCGGTCACGGCACCCAAACTGCTGCTGCTCACCAGCCGGGCGTACTTGCCCAGCACGCCGGTGCGGTAGCGGGGCTCGGGCTTCACCCAGGCGGCACGGCGGCGGGCGATCTGATCCTCCGGCACGTTCAGCTGGAGCAGCAGCCGGTTGGCATCCACGGTGATGCTGTCGCCCTCCTGCACCAGCCCGATGGTGCCGCCCACGGCCGCTTCGGGGGCCACGTGACCGATCACCAGCCCGAACGAACCGCCCGAGAAGCGGCCATCGGTGATCAGGGCCACCGAATCCAGCATGCCCTGGCCCACGATGGCGGCGGTGGGGCTGAGCATCTCCCGCATGCCCGGGCCGCCCACGGGGCCCTCATTGCGCACCACCACCACATCGCCGGGGTTGATCTGCTTGTCGAGGATCGCCGCCAGGCAGCTTTCCTCGCTCTCGAACACCCGGGCCGGCCCGGTGATCACCGGGTTCTTGACGCCACTGATCTTGGCCACTGCCCCCTCCTCGGCCAGGTTGCCCTTGAGGATCGCCAGGTGGCCCTTGGCGTAGAGTGGGTTGCTCAGGGGCCGGATCACGTCCTGACCCGCCGGCGGGTGGGAGGGCACGGCGGCCAGCACCTCGCGCAGGGTCTTGCCCTCGATCGTGCGGCAGTCGCCGTGCAGCAGCCCGGCATCGAGCAGCAGCTTCATCACCTGGGGGATGCCGCCGGCATTGTGGAGGTCCACGGTCACGTAGCGGCCACTGGGCTTGAGATCGCAGATCACCGGCACCCGCTGGCGGATCGCTTCGAAATCCTCGATCGCCAGGGGCACGCCGGCGGTGCGGGCCACGGCCAGCAGGTGCAGCACCGAGTTGGTGGAGCCACCCACCGCCATGATCACGCTGATGGCGTTCTCCAGCGCTTCCCGGGTAAGCAGATCCCGCGGGCGGATCCCGGCCTTGATGGCCTCCATCAGCACCTCGGCGCTGCGGGCGGCGCTGTCGGCCTTCTCGGGGTCTTCGGCGGCCATCGTGGAGCTGTAGGGCAGGCTCAGCCCCATCACCTCGAAGGCGGCGCTCATGGTGTTGGCGGTGAACATGCCGCCGCAGCTGCCGGCACCAGGGCAGGCGTTCTTCTCGATGGCGGTGAGCTGCTGCTCATCGATCTGGCCGCCGCTGAACTGCCCCACCGCCTCGAACGCACTCACCACAGTGAGATCGCAGGGGCCAAGCTTTCCAGGCTTGATCGTGCCGCCATACACGAAGATGGCGGGGATGTTCATGCGTGCCATGGCCAGCATGGCCCCGGGCATGTTCTTGTCGCAGCCGCCGATCGCCAGCAGGGCGTCCATGCTCTGGGCGTTGCAGGCGGTTTCGATCGAGTCGGCGATCACCTCGCGGCTCACCAGGGAATACTTCATGCCCTCGGTGCCCATGGAGATGCCATCGCTCACCGTGATCGTGCCGAACATCTGGGGCATGCCGCCGGCCAGATGGGCGGCCTGTTCCGCCCGGCGGGCCAGGTCGTTCAGCCCCAGGTTGCAGGGGGTGATGGTGCTGTAGCCGTTGGCGATGCCGACGATCGGCTTGCTGAAGTCGTCGTCACCGAACCCCACCGCCCGCAGCATGGCCCGGTTGGGAGAGCGCTGAACCCCCTGGGTGACGGCGGCGGAGCGAAGCATGGAGCTGGCAGCGAAGCGGCTCAGCAACCTACCCAGCGGCGGTGTCAGCCCTGGGGCTGCAACTGCTCGAGCTGGCGGCGCACCGCCTCGATGGCCTGGTTGAGTTCGTGCACCTTGTTGTGCAGATCCCTGTCCTTCCCCGTGGCCTCGCCCGGCGTCTGCAGGGAGGCCGACGACCGCATCAGCGGCTCGTCGCGGGGATCATCGGCGCCCCCCTGCAGGCGCGAGAGGGCCAGGTTGCGCTGCTGGCGAGCGGCCAGTCGCCGCCGTTCGGCCAGCGACAGCAGCCACCAGGCCAGCCCCGCGGCACCGAGCACAGCACCGGCCACGGCACTCGCCAGCAGGGCTGAACCCTGATCACAGCTGCCTGCGCGATGCTCGTCGGGATGCTGGTCTGGATGCTGAGCGCGATCCTGGGGGTGGCGATCAGCCATGGGACTGGATGCGGACGGGCTGGGCTGGACTGAGCCTAGGCAGTCGCCACGGCCACGTCCGCCAGGGAGGCTCCGAACAGCCGCTCGCCCACCTGGCCGATGCCGGGACTGATGCATCCCTCGGCGCTGAGCTCGGGATCGATGCAGGCGGTGTAGAGGGTGAGATCGGCAAACGACTCACCCAGCCGCTTGAGGCCCTCGCTGGCGGCCAGAGCCGTGATCACCCGCAGGCGGGGACCGCTCACACCGCGCTCCCGCAGGTCCTCCAGCAGCCCATCCAGGACGCCGGGCCCGCCCACCTCGGCGGCGAACACCAGCACGCCCGAGCGCGGATTGATGCTGGCCAGCGGCAGGGGCTCACAGTGGTGCAGATGCTGCACCCGGGCGGCGGGCAGCACCGCCTTGGCGCCATCCCACAACCCCAGGCCTTCAGGGCAGAGGGGAATGGCCAGGATCGGCACCGACACGTCCACCACCTGGCCCTCACAGCTGGCTCGGTCGGTCTCGACGCTGATGGGCCGGTGGGGCAGCCAGTCGCGCAGGGCCTCGTAGGTGAGCCAGCGCCCCAGCTCGGCCGTGGCGGTGCCGTAGAGCGGGGCGGGGGTGCGGCGGTCGCGCAGCACCGAGAGCCAGTGCCCGATCAGGGGGTGGGGGGGCACCACCACCCGCAGGGTCATCGCCATGGTTGCCATAACTTGAGCCTTCACCGTAGGTGCGCACCCATGTCCAGCTTCCCGCCCCTGCGCGGCGACCCGCCGCGGCTGGAGTCGATGGCCCTGCTGAGCCTGCTGCTGGCCCTGGTGCTATGGGCCGCCGGCCTGCTGCTGGCACCGAAACCCGCCGGCGCGATCACGGCACCGGAGCTGCGGGGCCAGAGGGCCCAGCAGGATCTCCAGCCCGACATGCACGGCCGCCAGTTGCTGCAGGCGGAATTTCTCAAGGCCGAGCTGGCGGGCTACGACTTCAGCGACGCCGACCTGCGGGGGGCTGTGTTCAACAACAGCAGCCTGCGGGGGGCCGATCTGAGCAGGGCCAACCTCGAGGATGTGGTGGCCTACGCCAGCCGCTTCGATGACAGCGACCTGCGCGGCACGGTGCTGCGCAACGCCATGCTGATGCAGAGCCGTTTCAGCGGCGCCCGGATCGAAGGCGCCGATTTCACCGATGCGGTGCTCGATCTGCCCGAGCAGAAGCAACTCTGCAAGCGGGCCAGTGGCACCAATCCGCTCACCGGGGTGAGCACCCGCGAGAGCCTGGAGTGCCGATGAACGCGTCTCTGATCACCCCAACCCCGGCGACCGGGCGTCTGCCGGTGACGGTGGTGACCGGTTTTCTCGGGGCCGGCAAAACCACCCTGCTGCGCCACCTGCTGCTGGCCAGCGGCCAGCGGCTGGCGGTGCTGGTGAATGAGTTCGGGGAGGTGGGCATCGATGGCGACCTGCTCCGAAGCTGCGGATTCTGTCCCGAGGAGGAACTCGACAGCCGCCTGGTGGAGCTCACCAATGGCTGCCTCTGCTGCACGGTGCAGGACGATTTCCTTCCCACCATGACCACCCTGTTGGAGCGGGCTGACCAACTCGACGGCATCGTGGTTGAAACCAGTGGCCTGGCCCTGCCCGAGCCCCTCGTGGCCGCCTTCCAGTGGCCCGCCATCCGCTCGCGTACTCGGGTGAATGGAGTGGTCACCGTGGTGGACGGCGAAGCTCTGGCGGCCGGTGCGGTGGTGGCTGACCCCGCCGTACTGGAGGTCCAGCGGCGGGCCGATCCCAGCCTCGACCACAGCACCGCCATCGACGAGCTGTTTGCCCAGCAGCTCGCCAGCGCCGATCTGGTGCTGATCAGCCGGGCTGACTGTGTGGATGCCCCAGGCCTGGAGCTGGTGCGAGAGCGGCTGGAAGGCCAGATCCGACCGGGCACGCCGGTGGTGACGATGGCGCGGGGTGCCGTGGCGGCGGAACTGGTGCTGGGACTCGACCGGGACCGTGCCGGCGGCAGCCATGGCCACGAACACGAACACGAGCACGAGCACGAGCACCATCACCATGTGGCGATCGAGGCACGGGCCCTGCGGCTGGACGGCGCCTTCGAGCGTGTCGCCGTGGAGCGGGCCTTGCGCCAGTTGATCCAGAGCCATGGCGTGGTGCGGCTCAAGGGTCGTCTGCGCCTGAGCGGCAAGGCCAGGGTGCTGGAGCTCCAGGCCGTGGGTCCGCGGCTGGAGAGCTGGTTTGCTGATCCGGCGGTCGCTCAGGCGGATGCGGCACCGGGCCTGGAGGTGGTGTTGCTGGGCTTTCAACTGCCAGCTGAGGAGCTGCAGGTGGTGCTGGCCGACCTGCTCCGCTGAGCCGCCTCAATCCAGGGGGATTTCACCCTTGGCGCAGACGCCGTCCCAGCACAGGGCGGCGTCTGCGCTCCAGTGGGGCTGCACCGGCACCCAGCCACGTCCCCGCCGCATGCGCACCAGGCCTCGGCCATCGTGCTCAAACCACACCTGCTCCAGGCCCACCATCAGGTGCCAGCGCTGGCCGATGCTCTCGATCCGCATCACGCAGTCCCTCCAGGGTCCCCCATCGAGCTGGCACTGCAGCGCCAGCGGCGGCAGTGGCACCTCACCCCGGCTGGCCGGCGGCTGGATCCCGGTGAGCAGCAACGCCGCCAGCACGGCCATCAACACCCCCATTCCGGGGGTCCACAGCCGGGGCCCCCAGGCTGCGGCCCTGAAGCCTGGGGCCGAGGAGGCTGCAGACACCAGCGCCACCGCATCAGCTTTCAACCTGCGCCGCCGGGGGCGGCGCCAGGGCAGTGGACTGCCAAGATTTAACAAAATCCGGCTGCCCCGTGCCCACCTATCTCGCCCGCGTTCAGGTCTCCCTGAGGCCATCGGTGCTCGACCCAGCCGGGGAGGCGACCCGGGCGGCGGCGGCCCGGCTGGGGGTGGAGGGGGTGCGCAGGCTGCGCATCGGCAAGGCCATCGAGCTGGAGCTGGAGGCCCCCGACCGGGCCACCGCCCAGAGCCAGCTGGAGCTGCTCAGCGATCGCCTGCTGGCCAACCCGGTGATCGAGAACTGGAGCCTGGAGATCCGCGAGCCGGCAGGGGGCGAACGGTCATGAGCGTCGGCGTGGTGGTGTTCCCCGGCTCCAACTGCGACCGGGATGTGCGCTGGGCCCTGGAGGGCTGCCTGGGACTGCCCACAACGTTTCTCTGGCACGAGCAGAGCGATCTGGCTGGCGTTGACGCCGTGGTGATTCCAGGCGGCTTCAGCTACGGCGACTATCTGCGCTGCGGAGCCATCGCCCGCTTCGCCCCGGTGCTGGAGGCGGTGAAACGGTTCGCCGCCAGCGGCGGACCAGTGCTGGGCATCTGCAACGGCTTTCAGGTGCTTACCGAAATGGGGCTGCTGCCCGGCGCCCTCACCCGGAATGTCGGCCTGCATTTCATCTGCGAGCCCATCCGGCTGCAGGTGAGCCCCAACCGTTGCCTCTGGCTGCAGGGCTATGGGACCGGTGCCTCGATCGAACTGCCGATCGCCCATGGGGAGGGGTGTTACCAGTGCGATGACGAGGAGCTGCGCCGGCTGGAGGCCAACGGCCAGGTGGTGCTGCGCTATGCCGCCAATCCCAACGGCTCGATGGGGGATGTGGCGGGTGTCACCAATGAAGCCGGCAACGTGCTGGGGTTGATGCCCCACCCCGAGCGCGCCTGCGATGCCGTCACCGGTGGCATGGATGGGCTGCCCCTTCTGGCCAGCCTGCGCCAGGGTGCATGAACAAGGCCCCCGCAGGGGCCTGCTCACTCAGTTGAGGCCGGCTCAGTTCACGGCCGCTCAGTTCACGGCGGCGAAGAAGTCCTTCGACTTCACCGGATCGGGATTCATGGTCTTGTCACCGGGCTGCCAGTTGGCGGGGCACACCTCATCGGGATGACTCTGCACGTACTGGAAGGCCTGCAGCACCCGCAGGGTCTCATCGACGCTGCGGCCCACGGGCAGGTTGTTGATCGTGCTGTGCATGATCACGCCCTCGGGATCGATGATGAACAGACCGCGCAGGGCCACGCCGGCCTCCTCGTCAAGCACGTTGTAGGCCCTGGCGATCTCCTTCTTGAGGTCGGCCACCAGGGGGTACTTGCACTCACCCAGGCCGCCGCTGGTGCGTTCGGTCTGCACCCAGGCCAGGTGGGAAAACTCACTGTCCACCGATACGCCCAGCACCTCGGTGTTGCGGCTGGTGAAGTCGGCGTAGCGGTCGGAGAAGGCGGTGATCTCCGTGGGGCACACGAAGGTGAAGTCGAGCGGGTAGAAGAACAGCACCACGTACTTGCCGCGGTACTGACTCAGGGACACAGTCTTGAATTCCTGGTCCACCACCGCGGTGGCGGTGAAGTCTGGGGCCTGCAGACCGACGAGTCGGGACATGCTCGGTTGGATGGGTGAAGGGTGCTGACCGACTGGAGGACGGATCGGGAACTCGACCGCTGTGAGCTGGTGCTGTTCAGTGAGCCGTCAGACGGACTGCCCGGCGAGCGGCCAAACAAGGTGGGCCGCCAGACAAGCGCACAGCGCATCTAAGGCGTACCCGGACCGACTTCCAGTTGTCCTTGACAACTTATCACAACCTGGCGCCGGCGTGGCCATAGGCTGACCAGCAACGGCAGTTATCCATGGCCTGGGATCCAGCGGTCTTGCGCAAGCACAACACCACCAGTCACTTCCGCCTGCTCAGCCAGCTGCGCGGCGAGCTACGGGAGAACCCGCTGGTGAGGCCCAAGGAAGGTGAGCGCATCGGCGAGGTGAACCGCAGCAAATCCCTGGTGCGGGCGGTGGAGAACAAGATCGCCAGCATGTCCCGCAGCCGCCGCACCGGCGGTGCCGAGCCCCGTCGCTGAGCGGCCCTTCCCCAACCATGGTTCTGGTTCAGCGCGAGACTCCCTATCCCCACTGGGAGTTCAGCGACCCCGGCAGTGGTGATCTGCTGCGGCTGGTGCCTGAGCGCGGCGGCCTGATCAGCGGCTGGCGCAGCGGCGGGCGGGAGCGGCTCTACTTCGACCTCGAGCGCTTCAGGGATCCGGCCCTGTCGGTGCGCGGTGGCATCCCGGTGCTGTTCCCGATCTGTGGCGGCCTGCCGGGTGGGGTGCTGTCCCTTCCCCAGGGCCGCTTCCCGATGGCCCAGCACGGATTCGCCCGCGAACTCCCCTGGCGGATGCGGCCCCTTGAGGACGGCCGCGGGGTGGCCCTGGAGCTGGAGCACTGCGGCGCCACCCTGGCGCAGTATCCGTTCCGTTTCCAGTTGCGGCTGGAGGTGCGGCTGGAGCCTCGGGTTCTGGCGATCAGAACCGAGGTGGGCAACCAGGGCCAGGAGACCATGCCCTTTAGCTTCGGGCTGCACCCCTACATCGCCGTCGCCGATCTGTCCACGGCCCGGTTTGAGGGCCTGCCGGCACGAGGGCTGGATCAGCGCACCGGCCAGGAGTGCGACACCGATCAGCAGCTCGATCTGCTGGCCGAGGGCATCGATCTGCTGGCTGGCCCTGCCCGGGCGGTGCGCCTGCTGGACCCCAGCGCCGGCACGGCCCTGGAGCTGGAGACCACCGCTCCCCTGGATCTGGTGGTGATCTGGAGCGACCCGCCCCGGCCGATGGCGTGTCTGGAGCCCTGGAGCGCCCCGCGCGGCGCTCTGGCCAGTGGCCAGCGCCGGCTGGAGCTGAAGCCCGGTGAGTCGCAACACCTGGACACGACCTACCGGGTGCTGGCCTGAGGCTTGCAAATGCGCCTTGCTATTGAGAATCGCTTGCAAAAGGGGTCCCTTTGCCTCTAGGTTGCGATCAGTTCTCAACAAGCATTGCTGCGCACGTGATGGGGTTCCGTTTCCTTCCCGACGATCCCGTGGCCGCCGTCCGCGTCCCGGCCGGTCAGTCCGTGCTCATCGACTCCAACCTGCACTCGGCCTGCAGCTCGATCGAGGTGCTGGAAGGTGTGGCCCGGGTGTACTGCCCCTGTGAGGAAACCGAGGGCATGACCATCGCCTTCCTGCAGAGCGGGGATCAGCTGCGCACCGACCGGCTCTGTAGCGAGGGTGTGTGCGTGGAGGCCCTCACACCCCTGTGCTTCCGCAGTCAGGGTGCCAGCGCCGAGCTTCAGGGTTTTGATGCGGTCAATGAGTGGACCTTGCAGCTGCTTCGGATCCGTCACCTGGGCTCGGCCGAACAACGGCTCCATGCCCTGCTGGCCCTGCTGGTGAACAGGCTGGGGCGGCGCTGCGGCGAGTGGTGCGATCTGCCCTTTCGCCTCACCCATGAGCGCATCGGCGAACTGATCGGTACCACCCGCGTGACCACGACCCGGCTGATCTCCCGCTTCCGCAGCGCCCAGCTGCTGGAGGTGCCCAGCGGGGCTTCGGGCCTGCGGCTGGCCCCGGCCCTGATCGAAACCGCCCCCCTGGCGGCCTGAAGACGAAGGCCATGCCCACCACCGTCACCAGCGCCGACAGCCTGCTGGGTGGCCTCTGCCGCGAAGCCGAAACCTGCCGCCGGCGCGGCCGGCAGCTGCTCCACTGCCTGCAGCGCTGCCAGGACGAGGGCCTGTTCGTTCGCCTGCGCCGGGAGCTCGACCACCTGGATCAGCGTCGCCGCGATCTGCTCAGCGCCGCCCGCAGCGCACAGCGTCGCGGCGTGCGGGATCCACTGGCCCTGTCCTTTCTGATCGAGCTCTGCAGCCGCCCCCTGGCCTGAACGCCCCGCCGCCGGCACCAGGCTTCACACAAAAGCGAAGGCCACCTGTAGTCCCCTGGGCGTTCTCTCCGGGGCCAGGCAGGCTGAAGCCACCTCGGCCGGAGGCAGCCCATGCTGACGCCAGTCTTGCCGATCCCCGCCCCAGAGGAGGGCTCGGGGCGACTGCCCTTGCCTCGGCCGGGGAATGGCACCCACATGCTCGTGGTCACCCCGCGCAGTCTTCAGGACGCCCGCTCGGTGATCGAGGCGGTGCGCGGCAACCACACGGTGCTGGTGAATTCCGCCTGGCTGGAGGACAGTCCTGGCCAGCGGCTGATCGATGTCGTGTGTGGGGGCATCGCCGTGCTCCGCGGCCAGGCCCATCGCATCGCCGAGGAGGTGTTCCTGTTCGCACCCGGTGCGGTGGTGGTGCAGCGGGATCACGGCGGCGACGGCAGGCCGGACCACTGACGCTATGAGCATAGGGACTTATCCGGAGTCAGTATGGGTTAGGGTTGAGGGGCGATGCCGGCGGGCCGGTGTCCGCTGTCCTCGTTCCCATCCCCTTTCCTCCAGAGCGATTCATGCCCGTACTCGACCGCGTCCCCAGCGTCACCTTCAAAACCCGCATGCGCGACGAATCCGTGCCAGGGCCCAATCCCTACCGCTGGCAGGACCTCACCAGTGACGACCTCTTCAAGGGCAAGAAAGTGGTGCTGTTCGCCCTGCCCGGTGCCTTCACCCCCACCTGCTCCTCCAACCACCTGCCGCGCTACGAGGAGCTCTACGAGGAGTTCCGCGCCCACGGGGTGGATCAGATCGTCTGCCTGTCGGTGAACGATGCCTTCGTGATGTTCCAGTGGGGCAAGCAGGTGGGCGCCAAGAACGTTTTTCTGCTGCCCGATGGCAACGGTGAGTTCACCCGCAAGATGGGCATGCTCGTGGACAAGTCGAACCTGGGCTTCGGCCAGCGCTCCTGGCGCTACTCGATGCTGGTGAACGACGGGCACATCGAGAAGGTGTTCCTGGAGCCCGAATTCGGCGACAACTGCCCGGTGGATCCGTTCGAAACCTCCGATGCCGACACGATGCTGGCCTACATCAAGGGCACCGAACCGGCCGGTGTCACAGCTCCGAGGCGGGAGTTCGAGGGCTGAGTCCTGTGGCCTCGGCATAGCGCCGGTTCACCTCACGCCAGTTCACCAGCGGCCACCAGGAGCGGATGAATTCCGGCCGCCGGTTCTGGTAGTTGAGGTAGTAGGCATGCTCCCACACGTCCAGCCCCAGCAGAGGGGTGCCCCGTTCGATCCCGCTCAGGTTCATCAGCGGGTTGTCCTGGTTGGCCGTGCTGGTGATCGCCAGATCCCCGTTCGGCTTCAGGATCAGCCAGGCCCAGCCCGAGCCGAAGCGGGCGGCGGCGGCCTCCTGAAACTGCTCGCGCAGCACCTCCAGTGAACCGAAGCTGCCGTTGATGGCGCTCAGCAGTGGGTCGGAGGGTTCCCCCCCTTCGCCCGCAGGTGCCATGGCCGTCCAGAACTGGCTGTGGTTCCAGTGGCCGCCGGCGTTGTTGCGCACGGTCTCGGGAAGCCGGCGCACCCGTCCCTGCAACGCCTCGAGCGACAGAGCGGTCAGCTCCGGGCGCTCCGCCAGAGCCGCGTTGAGCTTGGCCACGTAGCCGGCGTGGTGCCGATCGTGGTGGATCTCCATGGTGCGGCCGTCGATGGCCGGCTCCAGGGCGTCGGCGGGATAGGGCAACGGCGGCAGGCTGAACTCCGCCCGCGCCGCCGGCGCAGCGCTGAGCAGCAGGCCGATGCAGCACAGCGCCGCCAGCAACCGGCGCAGGGGCAGTGGCAACAGCGGCATGGATCGCGGGCGGCAGCGGGGCGGTTCTAACGCACCAGCCCGAACGCCTCAGCAGCGAGCATCAGGCCTGGGCGATCAGCTCCACCAGAGCAGCCGTGGGCGCAGGCCCCAGCACCAGCGTGGTTGTCGCGCCGCTGGCCAGGGGAATCTCCAGGCGCACCGGTCCGGAGTCGCTGGGGGTGCCGCTGAGGCCATCGAGGCCGAACTGGGCACTGGCGATCGGGATGTCGCCCGAATCCCGCGGCACCAACTCCTCACTGTGGTTGGGGAGGCGCCAGCTGCCGGCGAAGGCGTCACGCAGATCCAGGGCCGCCCTGTGGCTCGGTGCCTGAGCCGGCCTGGGAACTGGCGTCAGGGCCGTGACCCGCAGCCGCGGACCGTCGGGATAGGCGGGATCGGGCTGGTGGAACAGGCTCACGGCCCAGCGCTGCCCCTGCTGATCGCTGAGGGTCCAGCGGGCCGGATCGTCCGCGGCCCAGAGGACTCCAGGCCGGAGGACCAGGGCCAGGGCAAGCACCACCCCCAGCGCCAGGACCACGGCAGCGGGCAGCAGCCGGGTGCCACTGCTGCTGGCGGTGGTGGGTCGGAACGGGGCCATCGCGGGGCAGGCGAGGTGGACGCGCCCCCTGAGCATGCCCCAGGAGGTGGATCAGCTGAGGCGATCACCACGGCCGGTGAACAGACGCTGGATCAGGGGTCGGGGCCCCGGATCCCGACCCACAATGAAATCAGATCAGCAGCCGGCCATGGCGATCGGCAGCGCCACACCCGATGCCGGCGCCAGAGGCGCTCCGGCAAGCCGGCCGCAACGGCAACGTCGGCGGGTGGTGCTGGTGGCGGGCTTCGAGGTGTTCAATGCCGCCCTCTACCGCCAGGCCGCGGCGCGGGCGATGGCCCGTTGCCCGCAGCTCGAGATCGACATCTACAGCGACCACGACCTCAAGGCGCGCAGCCCCGACCTGGAGGCTGCCCTGGCCGGGGCCGAGGTGCTGTTCGCCAGCCTGATCTTCGACTTCGATCAGGTGGAGTGGCTCTGCCGGCGGGCCGCGCAGATCCCCGTGCGGCTGGTGTTCGAGTCAGCGCTGGAGCTGATGGCGCAGACGCGGCTCGGCCGCTTCTCGATCGGCTCGGGCTCCCGGGGCATGCCCAAGCCCGTGCGGGCCCTGCTGGACAAGTTCGGCAGCGGCCGCGAGGAGGACCGCCTGGCCGCCTACGTGGGCTTCCTCAAGGTGGGCCCGAAACTGCTGCGCTTCCTGCCTTCGCGGCGCGCCCAGGATCTGCGCCACTGGCTGGTGCTCTACGGCTACTGGAATGCCGGCGGAGCGGAGAACGTCACGGCGTTGTTCCTCTATCTCGCCCGCCACTGCCTGGGCCTGGATCCCGGCCCGGTACCGCCGCCCCAGGACACGCCCGCCATGGGCCTGGTGCATCCCGACCACGCGGAGGTGTTCCGCCGGCCCGCGGAGTACCTGGACTGGTTCCACCGCACCCGGCCCGCCAGCCGGCCTGAGCGCGAGAACTGGCCCGTGGTGGGCCTGCTGCTCTACCGCAAGCACGTGATCACCGCCCTGCCCTACATCGGCGAGCTGATCCGCGCCTTCGAGGCAGCGGAGCTGCTGCCGCTGCCGGTGTTCATCAACGGGGTGGAGGGACACATGGCGGTGCGCGACTGGATGACCAGCGCCAGCGAGTCGCCTTCTGCTCAGCGCCGCCAGGCCGTGGCGGTGGAGGCGATCGTGTCCACGATCGGCTTCCCCCTGGTGGGCGGACCGGCCGGCTCCATGGAGGCGGGCCGGCGGGAGGAGGTGGCCCAGCGCATCCTGCGCTCCAAGAACGTGCCCTACGTGGTGGCGGCGCCGCTGTTGATCCAGGACATCCACTCCTGGTGCCGCCAGGGGATCGGCGGCCTGCAGAGCGTGGTGCTGTTCGCGCTTCCGGAGCTGGATGGCGCCATCGACCCGGTCCCGCTGGGCGGCCTGGTGGGGGATCGCATCCTGCTGGTGCCGGAGCGGCTGCGGCGGCTCACCGGCCGCCTCAACGCCTGGATCCGCCTGCGCCGCACACCCGTCGCTGAGCGACGGCTGGCGATTGTGCTCTACGGCTTTCCCCCGGGCTACGGGGCCACCGGCACGGCGGCGCTGCTGAACGTGCCGGCCTCGCTGATGAGCCTGCTGGGAGCCCTGCGCCGCCAGGGCTACGACCTGGGCGAGCCCGCCGACTGGCCCGCCGACGGTGAGGAGCTGGTGCGGTGGGTAAAGGAGGCCGACGAGGCCTGGCTGAGCCGCATCCCCGCAGGAGAACGGTTCGAGGAGTCGCCGCTGACCAGGGTCAGCGCCGACGAGCTGCGCCAGTGGCTGGGGCCCCTGCACAGCCGCCGCATCGAGCGCCAGTGGGGGCCGCTCACCGGCACCGGCATCCGCACCCTGGGGGATCGCTTTCTGCTGGGCGGGGTGCGGCTCGGCAACGTGTGGATCGGCGTGCAGCCGCCCCTGGGGGTGGCTGGCGATCCGATGCGGCTGATGTACGAGCGCGACCTCACGCCCCATCCCCAGTACGCCGCCTTCTACCTGTGGCTGCAGCGGCAGTTGAAGGCCCACGCGGTGCTGCATTTCGGCATGCACGGCACGGTGGAGTGGCTGCCGGGCTCACCCCTGGGCAACACCGGCTACTCCTGGCCCGACCTGCTGCTGGGCGATCTGCCCCATCTGTACGTCTATGCGGCCAACAACCCCTCCGAATCGATGCTGGCCAAGCGCCGTGGCTACGGGGTGCTGATCTCCCACAACGTGCCCCCCTACGGCCGGGCGGGCCTCTACCGGGAACTGGTGGCGCTGCGGGACCTGATCGGCGAGTACCGCGAGGACCCCGGGCGCAATGCCGCCCTGCGCGAGCCGATTCTCAAGGCCGTGTTCGATGCCGGTCTCGACCGGGACTGCGCCCTGCCCAGCGGTCTGGACCGCCAGGGAAGCCAGCCGGAGCTCTTCGCCACCTATCTCGAGCAGCTCGGCGGCTACCTGCAGCTGCTGGAGCAGCGCCTGTTCTCCAGCGGTCTGCACCACCTGGGAGAGCCCCCCGACGCTGACCAGCTGCTCAGCTACCTCCGGGCCTGTTTCGGCGAGGATCTGGGCGAACCGCTGCTGGAGGCGATCGCGGCGCTGGATCCGGCCAGCCTGGATCCGGCGGCCGGCGACGACGCCCTGCAGGCCCAGGGGCGCGCCCTGCGGCTGCAGCACCCGGAGCTGGACCCTGCCGGCGAGGAGGCGCTGGCGAAAGCCCTGCGGGTGGCGGGACTTCTGCAGCGCAACCGCGAGGAACTCACCAACCTGCTGCGGGGCCTGAACGGCGAGTACATCCCCCCCGCCCCGGGCGGGGATCTGCTGCGCGACGGGCCCGGCGTGCTGCCCACCGGGCGCAACATCCATGCCCTCGACCCCTACCGCATGCCCTCACCGGGGGCGATGGCCCGGGGGGGCGCGATCGCCCGGCGGATCCTCGAGCGCCACCGCGCCGAGCACGACGGGGCCTGGCCGGACACCGTGGCCGTGATGCTCTGGGGCCTGGATGCGATCAAGACCCGGGGCGAATCGCTGGCGATCCTGCTGGAGCTGGTGGGGGCCCGGCCGGTGCAGGAGGGCACGGGCCGGATCGTGCGCTACGAGCTGATCCCCCTGGCGGAGCTGGACCATCCCCGCGTGGATGTGCTGGCCAACCTGTCGGGCATCTTCCGCGACAGCTTTGGCAACATCCTCGAGCTGCTCGACGACCTCTTCCGCCGTGCCGCCGAGGCCGACGAGCCCGAGCCTTGCAACGCCATCCGCCGACACTGTGAGGCCCTGCGGGCCCAGGGGGTGGAGAACCCCAGCGCCCGGCTGTTCTCCAATCCCGCCGGCGACTTCGGGTCGCTGGTGAACGAGCGGATCACCGACTCCAACTGGGAGAGCAGCGACGAGCTTGCCGCCACCTGGCGGGACCGCAACGCCTACAGCTACGGCCGCAGCGACCATGGCCAGGCCCGGCCGGAGGTGCTGGCGGCCCTGCTGCGCAGCACCGACCGGGTTGTGCAGCAGATCGATTCGGTGGAATACGGCCTCACCGACATCCAGGAGTACTACGCCAACACCGGTGGCCTCAAGCGGGCCGCGGAGGTGGCCCAGGCGCGCGACCGGCCGGGACGGCGGGTGCCGGCCAGCTTCGTGGAGTCGTTCTCCCGGGACACCACCCCCCGGGAGCTGGATGAACTGCTGCGGCTGGAGTACCGCAGCAAACTGCTCAACCCCCGCTGGGCCGATGCCATGGCGGCGATGGGCTCCGGCGGCGCCTACGAGATCTCCCAGCGGATGACGGCTCTGCTGGGCTGGGCGGGCACCAGCGACTTTCACGACCAGTGGGTGTACGACCAGGCGGCGAACACCTACGCCCTCGATCCGGCCATGGCCGAGCGTCTGCGCCAGGCCAATCCCGAGGCCTTCCGCAATGTGGTGGGCCGCATGCTGGAGGCCAGCAGCCGCGGGATCTGGCAGGCCTCACCCGACACCCTGGAGTCGTTGCGCCAGCTCCACGACCTCACCGATGCCGAACTGGAGGGGGTGGCCGTGGCAGCCGGGCCGGGGTGAGCGGTGTGCCGGCTGTTCAGCCGTTCCCGCTCCATGCCGTGGTGGATCAGGACCGGGTCCGCACCGCCCTGCAGCTGCTGGCCGTGGATCCAGACCTGGGCGGGGTGGTGATCAGCGGACGGCGCGGCACCGCCAAGACGGTGATGGCCCGGGCTCTCCATGCCCTGCTGCCGCCGATCCGGGTGATCCGCCACTCCTGCGCCCAGGCCGACCCGGCCGCCCCCTGGGACTGGGATGACGCCACAGTGCTGCGGCGGGAGCGCCTCAGCCGCACGCCCGTGAGCACCCGGATCACGGCACCGTTCGTGCAGGTGCCCCTGGGGGTGAGCGAGGACCGGCTGCTGGGGTCGGTGGACGTGGAGGCCTCGGTGCGCAGCGGTCGCGCGGTGTTCCAGCCGGGGCTGCTGGCCGAGGCCCACCGCGGAGTGCTGTGCGTGGATGACCTCAATCTGCTCGAGCCCGGCCTCGCCGATCTGCTGCTCACCACCGTGGCGGCGGGCTTCAACCAGGTGGAGCGCGAGGGCATCAGCTTCCGGCATCCCTGCCGCCCGCTGCTGATCGCCACCACCAACCCCGCTGAGGGGGAGCTGCGGGCGCACCTGCTGGACCGCTTCGCCATGGTGCTCAGCGCCGATGCCCCCCTGGCCGTGGAGGAACGGGCGGAGGTGGTGCGGCGGGTGCTGTGGTTCGCCGAAGACCCGGAAGCGTTCTGGTGCCACTACGGCCCGGGGCTCCGGGAGCTGCGGCAGCGGATGGTGAGCAGCCGGCGGCGCCTGCGCCGCTCCCGCATCACCCCCGCCCAGACCCGCTACCTGGTGGAGGAGGCGGTCCGGGCCGGCTGCGAGGGCCATCGGGCCGATTTGTTCGCGGTGCGGGCGGCCTGTGCCCACGCCGCCCTGCAGGGGCGGGAGCGGTTGCGGGCCGACGACCTGAGGGAAGCGGTGAGTCTGGTGATCCTGCCGCGATCGGCCCTGGCCCTGGAGGCGCCGCCGCCAGCGCAGCAGACCCAACCAGAACCGCCAACGGATCCAGCCGCTCCGCCGCCCTCCCCCGCGGAGCCGGAGGCAGCGGCCGAGGAGCAGGCCGAGCCGCCACCGCCCGAGCGGGCCGCAGGCGTGCCCGAGCGCTTCCTGTTCTCCCCCGAGGGGGTGCCGCTGGATCCGGACCTGCTGGCCCTGGCGTCCCGCCGGCTCCGGCGCCAGGGGCGCAGCGGGGGACAGGGACTGGTGCGCTCCCAGGAGCGTGGGCGCTACGTGAAGCCGGTGCTGCCCCGCGGACCGGTGTGGCGCGTGGCCCTCGACGCCACCCTGCGGGCGGCGGCCCCACACCAGAGAGCGCGGCGGCGGCGGCTCAGCCGCCGGCAGGCCCATGCCCGTGGCCGCCAGGTGCTGGTGCGGGAGGAGGACCTGCGGGCCAAGCTGCTGGCCCGCAAGGCCGGAGCCCTGGTGGTGTTCGTGGTGGATGCCTCCGGATCGATGGCCCTCAACCGCATGCAGGCCGCCAAGGGGGCTGCCCTGCAGCTGCTCGCTGAGGCCTACCGCCACCGCGACCAGATCGCACTGATCACCTTCTCCGGGGAGACGGCGCAGGTGCAACTGCCACCCACCCGTTCGGTGACAGCGGCCTCCCGCCGACTGGAGCGGCTTCCCTGCGGGGGCGGCTCACCGCTGGCCCATGGCCTGGCCCTGGCCCTGCGGGTGGGTCGCAACGCCCTGCTGTCCAAGGACATCGCCGAGGTGATCATCGTGCTGATCAGCGACGGCAAGGCCAATGTGGGCCTCAGCCGGTCGCTGGCGGCAGCCAGTGGCGGTGGCAGAACGGAGCCACCCCTGCCTCTGGCCTCCATCCAGACCGAGGTGCTGACGATCGTGCGCAGCGTCGTCAGCCTGGGGATGGCGATCCTGGTGATCGACACCGGCAGTCGCCACCCGGCCTCTGCGCTGCTGGCGGAGCTGGGCCAGGCCGGGATGGCCACAGTGCTGCCGCTGCCACGGGCCACGGCAGGGCAGATCAGCGCCAGCTCGAAGCGCTGGCTGGAGGAGCAGCGCACACAACGCCGTGGATGATTGCCCTTTATGCGGTTATAGTCATAGAAGTTTCGAGTCGCCGCCATGGTCTCCGCCCCGGATGTCTCCGCCCCGGCCGCCTCCACTCCGGATGCTTCCACTCCGGAACCCTCCGCCTCAGAGGCTTCCATCTCCCTGGTCGCCGCCGCCGGCGGCGGCCCACTGCTGATCCGGCAACTGTTCGATGCCGACACCGGCACCTTCACCTACCTGCTGGCCGACACCACCAGTCGCCAGGGGGTGATCATCGACACCGTGTTCGAGCAGCACCAGCGCGATCTCTCCCTGATCCGGGAGCTGGGCATCGAGCTGCAGGCCTGTCTCGACACCCACGTTCATGCCGACCACGTCACCGGCAGCTGGTTGATGCATGCCGCCACGGGCTGTGCGATTGCGGTGGCCGCCGCCGGCCGGGCCGAGAACGTGACCCTGCCTCTGATGCACGGTGACCGGGTGCCGTTCGGCAGCCGCCACCTCCAGGTGCGCAGCACCCCGGGTCACACCGACAGTTGCCTCACCTACGTGCTGGATGACCAGTCGATGGCCTTCACCGGTGACGCCCTGCTGGTGCGGGGCTGCGGGCGCTGCGACTTCCAGCAGGGCGATGCCCACACCCTGTGGAGCTCGATCAGCTCCCAGATCTTCAGCCTGCCCGAGTCCTGCCTGCTCTATCCCGGCCACGACTACACCGGCCGCACGGTCACCTCAGTGGTGGAGGAGAAGGCCTACAACGCCCGGCTCGGCGGCGGGGCCAGCGAGCGCGATTTCGTGGGCCACATGGACAACATGAAGCTTCCCCACCCCCACCGCATCGCCGAGGCCCTGCCGGGCAACCTGCGCTCCGGCAAGCCCCGCGAACCGCTCAGCCCACCCGTCTGGGCACCCGTGGCGCGCAGCTATGCCGGCCTGCCGGAGCTCACCCCGGCCTGGGTGGCGGCCCACCGCGAAGACGTCACCATCCTCGACGTGCGCTCCAGCGAGGAACTCCAGGGTCCGGACGGGCGGGTGGCCGGCAGTGTGGCCATCCCCCTGCCCGAGCTGGCCGATCGCCAGCAGGAGATACCCGCCGATCGTCCGGTGGTGGTGGTGTGCCATTCGGGGAGCCGTTCGGCCCTCGCCACCCAGCAGCTGCTCAAGGCGGGGCGCTCCGAGGTGGCGAACCTGCGCGGCGGCCTGCGCCGCTGGGCCGATGAGGGCTACCCCCTCGAGGTTCCCCAGTTCCAGTGAGCCCCGCCCCGCCTGCTGTCCATTCCCAACCCGTCCTGATCGCCACAGCGATGTCCACCCCCATGACCACCACCAGACCCATCCAGCACGCCAGCAGCGTGTCAGCCCAGGCCCTCGCCGAGCAGCTCGCCAACCGTGATGTGACGGTGATCGACGTGCGCGAACCCGTTGAATACGCTTCCGGCCACATCGAGGGCAGCCTCAACATCCCCCTGGCCCGGCTCTCCCAGGCGGATCTGCCGCGGGGCCCGCTGGTGCTGGTGTGCCAGAGCGGCAACCGCAGCGGCCGCGCCCTGCAGATGCTCGAGGCCAAGGGCCATCCCCACCCCGTCGCCGATCTGGAGGGCGGTGTTCCCACCTGGGAGCAGGCCGGGCTGGGACTGCGCCGCCTGCGGCGGGCGCCGCTGCCGCTGATGCGCCAGGTGCAGATCGCCGCCGGCTCGCTGGTGTTGCTCGGGCTGATCCTCAATGCCACGGTGGCGCCCGCCTGGATCCTGCTCAGCTGGTTTGTGGGTGCCGGGCTGGTGTTCGCCGGCATCAGCGGCTTCTGCGGCATGGCCCGCCTGCTGGCGGCCATGCCCTGGAACCGGATCTCCCTGTGATCGAAGCCAGCTGGGCGCTGCTGCTGGCCGGCGGGGCGCTGATCGGGCTGCTGCTGGCAGTGCTCGGGGCCGGCGGCTCGATCCTGCTGCTGCCCTTGCTGGTCAGCGGGGCCGGCCTGTCCACCCGCGAGGCCGTGCCCCTGTCCCTGATCGTGGTGGGGGTGCTCGCCCTGGCCAACACCCCGCCCTACCTGCGGCGGGGCCTGGTGGCCCCCCGGCCGGCTCTGGTGCTGGGGGTGCCGGCCCTGGCGGGCAGCTGGATCGGCGGCTCGCTGGTGAAGGGGGGACTGATCCCGGAGGCGGCGCAGCTGGCCCTGTTCACTCTGGCGGCGGTGGTGGCCGCCTGGCTGCTCAGCCGCCGCACCACCCTGGTGGAGGGGGCCCTGAACCCGGAGCGGCCTGGGCGCACCGGGCCCCTGGCCCTGCAGGGGGTGGCGGTGGGGCTGCTCACCGGCATCGCCGGGGTGGGTGGCGGCTTCGCCATCGTGCCGGCCCTGGTGCTGCTGGCCGGGCTGCCGATGGCGATGGCCAGCGGCACCAGCCTGCTGCTGATCGCCAGCAACGCCCTGGTGGCCTTGCTGGCCCTGGGCCACTGGCCCGATGAGGTGCTGGCGTTGCTGATCCCCCTGCTCCTGGGCGGTGCGGCGGGCGCCCTGGCCGGCCAGTGGCTGGCCCCCCATCTGCCCGAACGGCGCCTGCGTCAGGGCTTCTCGGCCCTGCTGCTGGGCTCCGCCCTGCTCACCGGCGTGGAGGCATGGCGGCGCCAGACCCCGGCACCCGCAGCCCAGCGGCCGGCCGCCGCGTCCATCGCTCCATCCGCTCGTCCCTCTTCGCCATGACCAGCATCCGCCAGTTCCAGTTCCGACTGCAGAGCCAGCACCAAGCTCCCGAACGCACCAGCACCGATCTGGCCGTGCAGTGGTTGAGCCAGGAGGGCAGCTGGGAGCCCCAGGAACTCAGCCTGCAGATGCCGGGGTTCCGGATCTACCTGATCTCCCTGCTGCTGTGCCAGCACCACTACCTGGTGGCCAACGCCCTCGAGCTCCAGGTGCCGCTGGCAGCGGTGGAGGCGGAGTTTTCCGTGACGGCGGCTGAGAACTGGATCCTGAAGAGGGTCACCGGCGAGTTCCGGCTGCTGCTGGATGCCACGGCTGAGGAACTTGAACCGGCGCCTGTTCCAGAGAGGGACCTGTCCTACATCCAGGAGCGGATGCAGGCGTGTCCGGTGTCACGAAATCTTCCTGACGGGGTGGAGAAATTCACCACGGTCAGAATCGCTCCAGGAGCGAACTGGTGCGCTGAAAAGTGAGCAAAGATTCTAGCCAATGGCTGGAAAGTGTTCACTCGGCCACGATGCAATCAGTACAGCATCCAGCCAGTGCACTCACCTGGATGATTGAGACGACATAAATGATTGTGTTGGCTTGAAACTAATGATGGTGATGCACATCGGAGTGGCTCGGGGGAGACTTGAACTCCCGACCTTGGGGTTATGAATCCCACGCTCTAACCAGCTGAGCTACCGAGCCGCGATGTGTGGAGTGTATCAGGCGCGGGGTGGCAGGAAGTTGAGCGGATTCACGGCGCTGGCGCCAGCCGGATGGATTTCGAAGTGCAGGTGAGGACCAGTGCTGTTGCCGGTGCTGCCCATCAGGGCGATCACCGTGCCTTGGCGCACCTCCTGGCCGACGCTCACCATCAGGCGGCTGTTGTGCGCATAGAGGGAGCGGCTGCCATCAGGATGCTGCAGGGTGACCAGATAGCCGAAACCGCCGGAATTCCAGCCCGAGAACACCACACGGCCGTTGCGGGCTGCCTTGATCGGAGTGCCCACGTTGTTGGCCAGGTCGATGCCGCGGTGCATGCGGCCCCAGCGCCAGCCATAGCCGGAGGTGAACACCCCGGAGGTGGGCCAGATCCAGGTGTGGGCGCCGCGATCATCGAAGGGCTGCTGGGGTTGTCCCAGGTTGGGCTGGTCAGGCCAGCTCAGGCCGCCGCTGGTGCTGGGCCGAAGACCAAGCACAGCCCGCTGCCGAACGGGGGCGGACTGCACCAGCTGAATTTCGGTGCCGGCCACCAGGCGGGCGGTGTCCAGGCCCGGATTGAAGCGCAGCACCTCCTGCATGGTGATGCCGTAGCGCTGAGCGATCTGCAGCAGGGTGTCGCCCAACCGGACCACTCCCTTGGTCCGCACCGGCGGCGGAGCGCTGGGGGACGGCAGGGTGGAACGCCCATCGGCTCTGCCAGCGCTCGCCAGCAGCTGATCGCCGGACGGGGAGTCGGCGGGCAGGGGGGAGAACACCTGGGCAGGGGCGTTGAGGGAGGCATCGGCAGCCAGCCCGTCGGCGGCTGTGGGCTCTATCGGGGAGGGAAGGGAAAGCAGCTGCTGATCGAGTGGCAGCTCATCGGGATGACGTTGGGATACGGCGACCCCGATGGCAGGGATTTTTTATTGATTTCTTGTCCTTTTAAGATGATGTTTAGTTCAAAATGGTTGCGTTTTCAAACTTGCAGGTAACGGCTCAGTGCAAGTTTTCAACCCGGATACGTACTTTGATTTTTCATTTAAACACAAAATATTTAGCGTTATGAAATACATGAACTTACCGCCAAAACCGGGATGAAATTTGCACAATGTTATGGGCTGGTTTTTGATTTATTCTGTTTTTCCAAATTTATATTCTACAGAAATTCCCATAACTTGATTT
>JAWOBH010000205.1:0-3232 GCA_046498125.1 Prochlorococcaceae cyanobacterium
CCCTTGAGAACCCTGTCTATTACTGGGCTCTTGCGGATGGCGTCTGCCGAATACACCACCATTTACACCACCTCTTTACCGGGCTTGTGGGGGATCGGTTGGGACCTCAGGGGACAGCGGCCCTGACTAATCCCCCCCCACTTCTTGATCGCCTAAAGCAGTCAAAGCCCAGGACCCTGTGTTCATCGGGACGCGGGAGCGACCAGGCGCCGCCGAGGTGAATGTGATCCCGATTGTGATCAACGGGAGACCGTGGCGCTCGGCGCTCCGCAAGGAGCTGCGGCCGGCAGCGGCTTCCCTCAGCGTGCCACGGCTGCGCCGTGGCCTGCGTCGGTCGCCGCCGCCGCCCTCCGCGGGGATGCCATGGGGTGAGGGATGAGCGGAGTGGTGCTCCCGCGGCTGCGGTGGCCTGGCGCATGGCGGCCATGAGCTTGATGGGGAGAAGCCCAGATGTTGATGCGCGCGGCTGCGCGGCCGATGGATCGAAAAGCCTCAAGATCGAGGTGAGAACTTCATCCTGGCCTCTCGCCTGCCAAGAAGGTCTTTCCCATGAGAAGCCCTGCAGCAGCAGGGCCACAGGGCGCTATTAGTGCTTCTGTACTGGTAGAATAAAGGCTGCGCCAAAGGCCCCGAGCCCATCGCCTGCGGCAACGAAATACTCAGACAACTTGCCCCGTTCGTTTGCTCTGTAGGTCATGAATTCACACCCTTCTGTGGTGGCCCAAGCCGCCGCATTGGGCGGCTATTCGGCTGTGCCGTTGCTGGCGCCGTCCGTGATCACCCCGCTTCGGCCCGTCCCCGCTGGTCGTGTGCTGGTCGCCGGAGGTGGCCGCGATCTGCTCTGGTTGCCCGAGCAAATCGCCGCTGCCCTGCTGGCCCGCACCGGCGGCCAGGTCGTGCATGGGCTGCTCCATGGCGGGGCGCGCGGCGCTGATCGCGCCATCGGCCGGGCCGCCCGTCAGCTGGGCTGGCCTGTTGCGGTGCTTCCCGCTGATTGGCACCGCCATGGCCGCGCTGCCGGGCCGATCCGCAATCGCGAGCTGCTCGAGCTGGCGATCAGCCGTGCCGTGGCCCTCAGCTCCGCTGCTGCCCCGGTCTCCGTGCTGGTGGTGGCGTTCCCCGGTGGCGCCGGCACCGCCTCGCTGGTGCAGCAGGCCCGGCGCATGGCCGCCAGTGCGCCGGTGCCGATCTCTGTGGCGCAGATCAGCCAGCCCCCCGCTCTCCCTTGATCCCTGCGGCAACGCCGCGCTCTCCGCTCTCCATCCCATCGCCATCACCTCCCATGGCTGTCCTCACCCCCATCCCCACCACTGCCGCCGCCGTGGCTGCTCCCATGGCGGCGGCTCCAGAAGCCACCGGCCCGGCCTGCTCCCTCCAGCGCTCCGGTTCCCTCTGGCAGCTGGGCATCGAGGCCCAGGAGCTCACTGCTGCCATCGCCCAACTGGCCGAACAGCTGGAGGCCAAGGAGGAAGACACCCGCAGCCGGGCCCTCGCTGAGCTGGAGGCCGCCCTGCTGGCCGAGGAACACAACAAAACCGCCCTGGCGGCCAAGGCTGATGCCACCTGCTGGGTGATCGAGCACCTCCGCGGCCAGGCCGCCTACCGCCAGCAGCAGGCCAAACGCCTCAGCGATCTGGCCCGCTCCGATGCCGGCCGGGCCGATGCCCTCGAGGAATCGCTGGTGCTGGTGCTCACCCGCCTCGATCCCGGCGCCACCCGCTTCTCGTTCCCCAATCACGAGCTCACCAGCCGCCGCTCCGAGGCCGTCGCGATCGACGACCCCGAGGCCCTCGATCCCCAGTGGCTGACCTTCAAGACCAGCGCCCAGCCCGACAAGGCCTCCATCAAGTCCGCCCTCAAGGCGGGCCACCAGATCCCCGGCGCCCAGCTCCTCCCCCGCCGCTCCTGGCGCATCCACTGAGGGGCCACAGGCCCCCTCGCAATGGGCCTGCTGCAGGGGCAGGCCCGGGTCACTCATCCACTCGTCATTCCCGTCACTCCAGAAGCCATGGATCTCTCCGTCTACGCCAGCCCCAAGGCCACCACCACCCCCACCAGCCCACGGCCCAAGGGCCACATCTGGTCCACACGGCTGAGCAGCTGGGTGGTGCCCATCACCCGCAAACCCGGCCGCCGGCCGTCTCCGGATCACATCCACTGCAGCGAGCCCCCCTGCTGGGTGCTGATCGAGCCCCTGTCACCTGCCGATCAGGGCAATCCGTCTGATCCGGGCCGCTGATGGCTCCCTTGGCCCCGATCGCCTCCAGGCCCTGTCCCGACTGCCTACCGCCCATCACCAGCTCCGAGCCATGACCACCATCACTGCGCCCTTCACGGCCCCCTCCACTGCTGCCGCCGCTTCACCTGCCAGCGGCAGCAGCCGCTTCTCCGCCGAGCAGATCGCCGCCCTCTCCGCTCCCCTCAATCGCGCCAAGGTGCGCCAGCGCGAGCAGGGCCGCACCACTGTCAGCTACATCGAGGGCTGGCAGGTGATCGCCGAGGCCAACCGCATCTTTGGCTTTGACGGCTGGCAGCGCCAGACCCTCCAGCTGCGCTGCATCCACCAGGCCGAACGCCTGATCGGCGCCAGGGGCAATGGCCGCGAGCCCAAGCCCGGCTGGGGCGTCACCTACACCGCCCGGGTGCGCGTCACCGTCGGCGGCCCCGGCCTGCCGCTTGTGATCCGTGAGGGCTGCGGCGCCGGCCACGGCATCGACACCGACCTCGGCCAGGCCCATGAATCAGCCCTCAAGGAGGCCGAGACCGACGCCATGAAACGGGCGTTGATGACCTTCGGGAATCCGTTCGGCCTGGCGCTCTACGACAAGCAGCAGCGGGAGGTGACGGGTTCAGGCAGCAGCCGCATCCCTGCAGCCGGCGACCATTGGCCGCGGGGGCCCCAGGTCGGTGAGCTTTCCGGGAGCACCGAGCGGCTGCGACTCATTCCCGCCGTGCCGCCCCAGCAGACTCAGCCGGAGCACGGGCACGGGGCGGCCGCCAACGACCCAGGCCTGCGGCCCCTCGAGCTGGCCGCCATCGAGCAGATCCTCGTCACCCTGCGGGGCCTGCCGCGGCCGCTGCTGGAGGAGTTCACCGCCGGCTTCCGCCGCCGGTTCCAGGTGCCCGCCGATGCCACCACCATCGCCGATCGCATCAGCCAGCAGCGCCACCACGACTGGATCGAGGCGTTCCTGGTGCGGCACCAAGGGCAGCCGATGCACGAAAGGGTGGC
>JAWOBH010000221.1:0-4195 GCA_046498125.1 Prochlorococcaceae cyanobacterium
GAGGCGATCACCGGCACGGCGCTGGCCTCGGCGATGGCCCGCAATGCCGCCAGGTTGGGGCCGGCCAGGGTGCCGTCGGTGGCGATGTCGGTGCTGATGATCGCGGCGATGCCGCTGCCGCTGAAGCGCTCGGCCAGGGCGGTGGCCTCGGTGCTGCTCTCCTCGATCCAGCCGCGGGTGGCCACCTTGCCGTCGCGGGCATCGATGCCCACCACGATCCGGCCCGGATGGCGCGCCGCCAGCTGCTCCACCAGATCCGGCCGCTCCAGGGCCACCGTGCCCAGGATCACCCGGTCGAGCCCGCAGGCCAGCAGGTCTTCGGCCCGTTCGGCGCCGCGCACCCCGCCACCGAGCTGCACCGGAATGTCGAGGGCGGCGGTGATCGCCTTCACCGTGCCGTCGTTGACGGGCAGGCCGCTGCGGGCGCCGTCGAGATCCACCAGGTGCAGGCGGCGGGCGCCTTGCCGCTGCCAGCTGAGGGCCTGGGCCACCGGGTCGCCCGAGAAGCGGGTCACCTGGTCGTAGTCGCCCTGGTGCAGGCGCACGCAGTGGCCGTCGAGCAGGTCGATGGCGGGGATGAGTTGCATCGCGGGCTGGCGCTGATCGCTGTGCCGGCCATCCTGAAGCGCCGCACCTGCCGCCCTTGGCCTTTCTGCTGGAGCTGGTGCCGGCCCTGGCCGCCGGCCTGCTGCTGGCCCGCCGCCATCCCCGGCTGGCCACACGGCTGGCGCTGCCGCTGATGCAGTGGGGTGTGCCGCTGAGCATCACGGCGCTGCTGCTGCGCGGCGGCCTGCACTGGCGCTACGGCGAGGTGCTGCTGCTCGCCCTGGTGGCGGTGCTCGGGGGACTGCTGCTGCTGGCGCTGGTGCCGGCGTTGCGGGCCGGCTTCCGCACCCCGCCCCAGCGCCTCGGGGCCGTGGTGGGCAACACCGCCTACTTCGGCATCCCCGCGGCCCTGGCCCTGCTGCCCAGCGGCGCGGTGGGCTACAGCATCAGTTACGACCTTGCCGCCACCCTGCTCACCTGGTGCATCGGGCCGGCCCTGATCGGCGGCGAGCCGCTGCGGCCGCGGCCGCTGCTGCGGGCGATGGCGGCCAGTCCGGCCACGCGGGGGCTGCTGGGGGCGCTGCTGCTGCACTGGACGCCATGGCAGCAGGCCCTCGCGGACGCCCTGTGGTGGCCGGCGCGGCTGGTGATCTGGCTGGCCCTGGTGGTGGTGGGCCTGCGCCTGGCCCCGGCGCTGGGGGTCCGGCTGCCGCTGCGGCTGCTGCCGGCCCTGCTGGTGAAGCTGCTGGTGTTTCCCCTGCTGCTGCTGGCCGCTGTGGAGCTGCTGGGCATGGCGGAACCGGCCCGCTCGGCGGTGGTGCTGCAGGCGGCGGCGCCCACGGCCGTGGCGGTGCTGCTGCTCTCGGAGGAGGCTGTCCAGCGCTGCGTCGTGGGCGGGATCGGTGCTGTGGATGGACGCCAGGATGCCGCCGCCGACCCCCTGGTGGTGGAGGCGGCGGCGCTGGTGCTCTGGAGCACCCTGCTGGCCCTGGTCACCGTGCCCCTGTGGGCCTGGCTGCTGGGCGGGCGCTGAATCCGCGGGTCTTGAATGGCGCCCAGTTTCCGCGGCCTTCGGCCCGCTGCTGCATGAAGATCCTGGTGATGGGTGGCACCCGCTTCGTGGGCCGGCCCCTGGTGGCGCTGCTGCAGGCGGCGGGCCATGAGCTCACCCTGTTCACGCGCGGGCGCAACCCCGTGCCGGCGGGGGTGGAGCACCTGGTGGGCGACCGCAGCAGCGCCGAGGGCCTGGAGCCGCTGCGGGGGCGGGCCTTCGAGGTGATCGTGGACAGCTCCGGCCGCAGCCTCGATGACACCCGCGCCGTGATCGAGTGCACCGGGGCGCCCCAGCACCGCCTGGTGTATGTGAGTTCCGCCGGCGTCTACGCCGACGGCGAGCTCTGGCCCCTGGACGAGAGCAGTCCCACCGATCCGGCCAGCCGCCATGCCGGCAAGGCTGACACCGAAGACTGGCTGCGCCGCCAGGGGATTCCCTTCACCAGCTTCCGGCCCACCTACATCGTCGGTCCGGGCAACTACAACCCGGTGGAGAGCTGGTTCTTCGATCGCATCGTGCACGGCCGGCCCGTGCCCCTGCCCGGCGATGGCAGCACGATCACCCAGCTGGGGCATGTGCGCGATCTGGCCACCGCCATGGCCCGCTGCATCGAGGTGGAGGCCGCCGCCAATCGCATCTACAACTGCAGCGGCCGCCAGGGCATCACTTTCCGCGGCCTGGTGGTCGCCGCCGCCCGGGCCGCCGGGGTGGACCCGGCGGCGGTGGAGATCCGCAGCTTCGATCCCTCCGGCCTCGACAAGAAGGCCCGCAAGGCCTTCCCGCTGCGCCTGGCCCATTTCCTCACCGACATCACCCGGGTGCGGCAGGAACTGGCCTGGGAGCCGGCCTTCGACGTGGAGACCACCCTGGCGGACAGCTACGCCAACGACTACGCCCTGCGCATGCCAACCACGCCCGATTTCAGCGGCGATGCGGTCCTGATCGGCTGATCAGCCGTGCCGCAGGTAGCCCCGGGCCGAGCTCAGTGCCAGCAGCAGCGACGGCCAGAACAGCCACCAGCCCAGCTGGTGCATCGAGGGGGGCGGCCAGGGGGCCAGGGTCCAGCCGGCGGGCCAGAGCAGCAGCAGCAGGCTGGTGAACTGCAGCACCGTCTTGGCCTTGCCGGCCAGGGAGGCGGGGCCGCCGCCGCTGGCCCCGCTGCGCCAGCCGGAGATCAGCAGTTCCCGGGCCAGCAGCAGCCACACCGCCCAGAGGGGCAGCTGCTGGGGCCAGGCCGGCTGGGCGGCCAGCCAGAGCAGGGGGGCGGCGATCAGGATCTTGTCGGTGAGGGGATCGAGGCGGGCACCCCACTCCGAGCCACCACCGGCGCGGCGGGCCAGCAGGCCATCGGCCCAGTCGCTCAGGCCGCCGAGCAGCAGCAGCCACCAGGCCAGGGCCGCCTGGCCGCCGCTGAGGGCCAGGATCAGTGGCAGCCCCAGCAGGGCCCGGCCCACGGTGAGGCCATCGGCAAGGCGGCGCAGGGAAGCGGCGGACGCCCTCATGGCAGGGGCCCCAGTTGGGCATCGAGGCCGTAGGGCTCGGAGTCGGCCGGGTCGTTGATGCCCAGTTCCTGGCGCCACTGGCGCACCGGCTTCTGCCAGCCCTCCTCCCACGTCACCGCCACCAGGCACCGGGCCCGGCGGGCGATGGCGTGGCCGTGGGCCTGGGCGGCGCTGAGCAGGGGGAAGCGCTGCGGTTGGAAGCGGAACGTCGCCAGCTGGCCGGCGCTGGTGAGCAGCACGTAGCCCGGGAAGCCGATCTGGGCGGCGGTGATCGCCAGCACGCCGTTTTCTCCCGCCGTCTCGGTGCCGAAGCCGGCGATCACGTGGTGGATGTCGTGGGTGGTGGCGATCCGCTGGGTGAGCCAGCGCTCGTCGCTGCTGATGTCGCGGGGGCGGAAGAAGGCGGGGTCGTAGCCCAGCGAGAGGATCAGGTCGGCGTAGCGGCGGCCGAGGCTGCCGGGCGGCAGCTGGCGCAGGGCGTCAATGTCGGGCTGCAGGGGCGGATAGCGCCGGGCCATCATCTCGGCGCCGCCCGCCACGGTCTTGAAGCGCTCCACGCTGGCCCCCAGCTGGGGACTGCCCAGAAAGTTGTCGATCAGGTCGGCGA
Organism: Prochlorococcaceae cyanobacterium; assembly: GCA_046498125.1. GTDB lineage: Bacteria > Cyanobacteriota > Cyanobacteriia > PCC-6307 > Cyanobiaceae > NIES-981. The sequence continues at coordinate 3,710 of JAWOBH010000221.1, forward strand.
TGCTGCTGAGTTCGCCGCCGCTGCGGCCCACCGCCGCCAGCAGGCGCAGGTTGTTGGCGGCGCGCAGGGCCTCCTGGAAACGGCTCATGCACCGGGGGGTGGAGTGGGAGCAGTTTGCAGTGGCCCTTACAGGCCAGCTCCATCCCCACGCGACCGGCTTCGGGAGGCCAGCAGGGGATTGATCAGCGGCGGCGTCGCTCAGCATCAGGACCGCGATCAGGACCGCGGGCCCGCAGCCTCAGAATGCGGACAGCCAACCGACTTGCCCGTGGTGCAACAGCCCGTCTCCACCGTGATGACCAGCCCGGTGCTCAGCGTCACGGCCGACACGCCCCTGCAGAATGCCGTGCAGCTGATGAGCGAGCACCACATCAGCGGCCTGCCGGTGGTGGATGGCGATCCTCGCACAACTCGACCAAGCCTTTTTGCAGCGCTTTCATGCGCATAGGATCACGCAGCACCGCACGGCGAAAAAGCTCAGGGGCA
>JAWOBH010000275.1:0-4892 GCA_046498125.1 Prochlorococcaceae cyanobacterium
CGTTCCCAGCCGCGTATCCGTTGTGGCACGCAGACCGACGAGCGGACCACGGGAAGCACCAAACTCACGCACTTCGGTGATGGCCTGACTTTGGGTGGTCTGGCTGGCCAGGCCGCGAGCCACCAGATCCGCCTCAGCCACACCCGAAGTCACCGACGTGATGATGGTGTCTGTTTTCGTGACCGTGGCGCCCAGATTGGCGAGATAATCGGCAGCGGCATTCGGCCCAACCTGGTTGAGTCGATAGACCTTGGAAACCTGAGCCCCGATTCCACTACCAAGCGCATTGGCGCCGGCAAAGATCACGTTGCCTTCGCGCTTGCCTTGCAGACCTGCTGAAATCAGAGCGGTGTTGAGGGCAGTGGAGTAACTCTCGTTGCGAAACGCCACGGAGATGGGCCGAGAGCCGCGAGAAGCTTCCGGAGCCACATTGGGATCCTCCACATAGGCAAAGCCATACCCACCAAGCTGGGCCAAAGCCATCAGTGCATCTTTGGCCGGCGCGTTCCTGAGGGTCATCGTCACCGGCGGGCCGGAGACATTGAGCAAACCCGGACTGCGCATCGTCATCGTGCCAACAGCCATATCCCCCAGCGGCGGGGCCACGGCCCGAGGCTGCAGCGGCGGGGCGTAGGTGGGCAAGGGCACGGCGCCGGGTTGGGCCATGTTCAACCGGTTCACCTGCAGCCGGGCCTGGGGCACCGGCGAGGCGAAGGTGAGGATCAGATCGCGACCATCGGCGCTCACCACCGGACGGCCAAGGTTGACGCCCGGGGACGGCGTCACAGAGATCGTGTAGGTGCTGCCGGAGCCATCAAACGCGATGCTCTGAAGGCCCGTCTCCGGCATGGAGATGCGCTGGGGGCCCTGCCTCAGACCTGAAGGAGCAGCAGTGAACAACTGACCCTGCCAGCCATTCCCGGAGGCGGATTGCTGGAGCTGAGGCCCGGGCCCTGTGCCCTCGATCACCAGTTCCACAGCATCCGGCATGCGGCGCACGCGAAGCTGCAGTGGGCCACTTGCGGGAGAGGTGGTGGCCTGGGCCAACAGCAAAGACTTCTCGTCCCTGCTCTGCCGGTCCTCGGCCCAGGCCTGGCCCTCAATCAGGGGGCAGCTGACGACACCGGCAACGAGAATGGCGCCCATGAACCGAGCCCGCCCCGAATGACGGCGCCCACCCTGATTGGGCCGTGAGCGATTTCGCCCAGACCTGGCCACCGTTTGCAACCTCACCGTGGAAAGACTGTACCGAGAGTTCATGGAGTTCAACAGCCACACTGGCTGATGTGTTCAGGTGGACGGTTGCCCATCACCAGCGGGGGCAGACTCGCTGGCCTCAGCAGGTGCATCTGCAGAGGCATTGCCAGGAGATGCGGTGTAGTAGGTGAGCAGCAACTTCAGCTGCGGGGCCGTGGGCTGGGGCGCATTCGCGGCAGGCTCGGGCGCGCCGGGTGGGGTAGGCAGTTCCACCAGTGAGATGGCGAACTGGCTCGGCACCACCAGCAGACTCAAGCGCTCGACAGCGCGCACGAACGCCAGCAGGTTGGGATATGGGCCCTGGGCCGAGAGCAGCACACTTTCCTTGGCCAGTCCCGCAGCCTCCAGGGGGGACCGGGCGGGAGGCTTCTCAGCTCCTTCAGCCGGAGCATCGCCGCCTCGGTTGCCCGCGCCCCCCTGCGCGTCGGCAGCCGGCTCAGACGGCGCGGGAGGCACCGGTTCGAACATGTCCAGTTGCACCCGGTTAGCGCGGGCCTCGCGATCGAGCTGGGCGAGGAAGGTGTTGAACTCTCCGCTGCCCTGGATCAGGGTGAGAATCTTCTGACGACGGCGGCCAGCCCGCTCCTGATCGGCGGAGGTTTTGGCCAGCTGATCGCGCAGCAGGGGCAGGCGTTGCTCGAGGTCTTCGACCTGGTCGAGGCGCGCGCGATTGTCCCGGAGGTTGAGCCACTGCGGTACCACGGCGGCACCGAACACCACGGCTGCCAGCACGGCACCGACGCCGATGGGGATACCAAGCAGCAGACGCTGCTGCTGCAGTTGCTGCTCGCGGTTGGCGGCCTGCTGGAAGTTTGTCATTGTAGCACCCCCTCCTGCTCGAGCAGGGCCAGACGCCGCGCCAGTCCGTCCGATCCCAGTTCCTCGAGAATCGCCTTCTCAGCCGCAGGCGGGATGGAGGGACGGAAGCCCGCCGAGAGTTCGAACTCCACAGTGTCGGTGGAGGAGGGCTGACCGCCAGATCGGCCGGCCTGAAGCGGGCGTGAGCCCTTCACCAACTGGACACGGTTTGGATCCACCAGAGGGGAGCGCTGGAGATCGAGCTGCAGGGCGTTGATGCGCTCAAAGGCCCGGGGGTCGCGAGCCGTGCCCTTGATGGTGAGACCGCCGCCCTGCTCAGTGGTCTCGGTGAGCTGGATGCCCTGCGGCACCCGCAACTGCAGGTCGCGCATCAGCGCCGAACCGGATCGGCTGCCGATCAAGCCCTTCACCAACTCCCGGTTGGCGGTGTTGAGCTGGGTGAGCTTGGCGCGCTCGGCCTGCAATCGGGATTCGATCTGCTCCACCTCGGCCTCCACCGTTTCCAGCTTCTCGAGCCTGGAAACCTGCATGGCGGAGCGCAAGGCCAGCAGGGCCGCCAGACCGAGGGTCAGACCCAACAGGGCAACGCCGATCACCACCCCCTTGAGCAGGGTTTCGCGGGTGAGGGCCGAAGCCTCTGCCGGCTCAAGCAGGCCCAGCTCCTCCCGCTTCTCCCGCAGCAGATCGAACGGTGCGCTGCTCATGACACCAGCTCCAGTTCCCCCAGGCCCTGCAAGTGCAGCGAACCGTAGGCGCCCCGGTCGGCGATTTCCAGCGGCAGGGCAAGCTGCTGGGCGATGGCCTCGCTGCCCTCCAGCGGTTCGGCCAAGATCAGCCGAACCCCCGAAGCACCGAGACGGCTGCGGCAGAACCCCAGCGCCTGGCGCAGCACCGGCACCAACTGGTCGAGCGCCAGCGGCAGGGTGCGCTCGTATTCGGGGATGCCATCGCGCCACACCACCAGCTGGCAATCACGGGTGGTGGGCTGCAGCAACGCCACCAGCTCGCCAGGGCTGGCCGCCTCCAGCTCAGGACCCAGGGCCGCCGCCAGGGCCACCTGAGAGGGAAACAGGTGGCGCAGGGTGCCGCCGGCGATGGCGAACACATCGATCCAGGCCTCCACCGCCTGACGCGGGGCGCCCGCCACCAGGGAGCAGGAACCGGAACCCGGCAGGGGCTGCACATCGAAGCAGGCGTCGTTGAGGCCGAACGGCCAGCCCAGGTCGGCACCGCGGGCGCGCAGGGCTGCCACAGGGTCGTTGGCGGCACGGCCGCCGGGCCATTCGATCACCCGCCAGTGGCCGAGCATCCGGGGCAGGGCCACCACCAGACCGGCGTAGGGACGGCTGTGCTCCAGGAGCAGATCGCCGATGAAATCGCCGAGGGCATCGCGCACGATGGGGATGCCATCCCGCAGGGTGCGCGCGGGCACCGGCGCGGTCCAGAGCGGTTCCACAGGCTGGCCGCCCTTGAGGGCCTGGCCAATCAAAAGCTGAGGATGGCTGAGATCGAGGAGCACCACCTGGGGGAACAGCTCAGCCCGCAGGGGCAGCCACTTCTCCTGGAGTCCCGCCAGCACCAAGGGGGCACCCTGCAAACAATTACGTACGGAAACCTACCCGACTCTCAGCGCCATTCCACACCGGAGCCCACGGCTTCACCGATGTGGCCGAAGCCATGGCGGTCGAGCTGCTGGCTGAGTCCCTCCAGGATGCGGGGCACCAGGGCCGGGCCGCGGTAGATCCAGCCCGTGTAGAGCTGCACCAGGGATGCCCCGGCGGTGATCCGCTCCCAGGCCGCTTCGGGGGAGTCGATGCCACCCACGCCGATCAGGGGCAGGGCCGGACCGGCGGTGGCCCGCAGCCGCCGCAGCACCTCCAGGGCCCGCTGGCGCAGGGGCGCGCCGCTGAGCCCTCCCGCCTCCTCCGCCAGGATGCGGCCCGTCTGGGGCAGGCGCCGTTGCTCCAGCCCCAGGCGGTCGAGGCTGGTGTTCACCGCGATCACGCCGGCCAGACCCTCCTGGTAGGCCAGGCGGGCGATGGCGTCGATGGCGTCGTCCTCCAGATCGGGGGCGATCTTCACCAGCAGCGGCGGACAGCCGGGCAGGCGCCGCAGCCGTTCCACCAGCCGGCGCAGCAGCACCTCGTCCTGGAGGTCGCGCAGGCCGGGGGTGTTGGGCGAGCTCACATTGATCACGGCGTAGTCGGCCAGGGGGGCCAGCAGCTCCAGGGCGGCGGCGTAGTCGTCGGGGGCCTGCTCCAGCGGCGTGAGCTTCGACTTGCCCAGATTGATGCCCAGCACCGCCGGCCGCTGGCCGGGCGCCTCCAGGCGCTGGCGCTCCAGCAGCCGGCGGCAGGCCTTGGCGCCGCGGTTGTTGAAGCCCATGCGGTTGAGGGCCGCCCGCTCAGCCGCCAGGCGGAACAGGCGCGGGCGTGGGTTGCCGCTCTGGGCCTGCGCGGTGATCGTGCCCAGCTCGGCGAAGCCGAAGCCGAACAGGTGCCAGATGGCCGCAGCCACCCCGTTCTTGTCGAAGCCGGCCGCCAGCCCCACCGGATTGGCGAAGCGGCAACCGAACAGCGTTTGCTCCAGGCGGGGATCCTGGTGGCGCACCTCGGCGCCGAGGCCCGCGAGCACCCCGCTCACCAGCGGCCAGTGGCGGCGGAGGGAGACCTGGCCCAGGGCCGCCAGGGTGAGCTGGCTGAGCTGCTCGGCATCGGCCCCCTCATCACGGCTGAGCAGGGGCGCCACCAGTCGCTCATACAGCGGCCCGGTGGCGCCGCCGGCCGCGCTCGCTTCTGTTGTCTGTGCCGCCGTCC
>JAWOBH010000300.1:0-4862 GCA_046498125.1 Prochlorococcaceae cyanobacterium
GAATCAAGCAACCTCTGGAGTGCCTGCGGGCGTCTATATGCCAGGACCACAATGACTGGGTTCATAGGTAGCTCGGATCCTTGTGATCGTCCGGCCCAGGGAGCCATTCAAGCCGCCTTTCTCACGTCTGCCGGGAGCGGCCCTGCAACGGCCGGCGGATCACCGTGCAGAGCTCCACGTGGGCGGCGCTCAGGGATCAGCTCCCCGGCGCTGCTGCCATCCAGGAGGCGCCAGGACGACTGCGGCACCGTGCAGGCGCTCTTCCTGGCTCAGGCGGTGACCCACCGGACGAGTACTGCCTTGACGGCGGGAATTGCCGTCCCATCAGCCAGCAAGGCCTTACGCGGCCTCCAAGCTGCAGCCGCAGACCTCTCCGCAGGAGCCGGTATCCCAGTGTGTTCGCAGCCGCCAGGTCGTCCTCCATGGGTAGAGGGTGATGAGGCCTGCGTCGATGGAAGGCCTGCCAAGCCTTGTGTCAAGCGACATTGAAAACCGAGCCACTGGCGACATCGAAAAGTGAGCCACCTCCGGCCCGGTACGGGCCGGAGGTTTGGCTGCGGTTTCGTGTCGTTCCCTGTGGTTGCTCATGGTTTCCGCGATGGCGGGATGGTTCTGTGTCGTTGCTGCTGGTCCTCAGTCCTCCTTGGCAGGCACCGGTGGTGAGGTCCCGCCGGTCTGCGGTCGGAACAGGCCTGAGCGGCGCTTTTCTCTGAGCCGGTAGCTGTCGCCACGGATCGTCACCACATGGCTGTGGTGCAGCAGCCGATCGAGGATCGCGGCGGCCACCACCTGATCGCCGAATACCTCGTCCCATTCCTCAACGGGGCGGTTGGAGCTGATCAGCACGCTGCCCTGCTCGTAGCGCCTGGAAATCAGCTGGAAGAACAGGTGCCCCGCCTGCGGTTCAAGCGGCAGATAGCCCAGCTCGTCGACGATCAGCAGTTTCGGCTTGCTGTACTGCGCCAGCCGCACCTCCAGCGTGCCCTGCTGCTGGCCTTTGACCAGTGAACCGAGCAGCTCCATCGCCGTGGTGAACTGCACCGTGTAGCCCCGGCTCACCGCCTCACGGCCCAAGGCCACCTCCAGGTGGGTCTTGCCCACACCGGGCGGGCCCAGCAGCACCACGTTGTCGCCATTGGCGACCCAGCGGCAGGTGGCCAGATCGCGGATCTTGGCTGGATCGATCGAGGGCTGAGCCTCGAACTCGAACCCCTCCAGCGTGCGCACAAAGGGGAAGTGGGCAATGGTCATGGCCATCGACAGCCGCCGCTGCTCCTTGCTCGCCACCTCGGCGGCGCAGAGCCAGGCCAGGGCCTCGCGCAGATTCAGCTGCCGCCGCGCCGCTTCCTCCAGCAGTCCATCGAGCTGCTCGCGGATGGCACCGAGCCGCAGGCGGCTGAGCATCCCATCGAGATCCTCCACCAGCTGGGCGATGTCGACCGCCTCTGCAGCGGGATAGCCGCTCGCCGCCATCACGGACGCCGTGGTCCGTTGCGTGTTGCGTGCCATCAGCCCACCTCCGCGACCACGGCGGCGTAGTCACTGAGCGGCCGGGCCAGTGACGAACGCCGCACCGCATCCAGCTCGACCACCGCAGCGATAGCGCCGTTGCCTGTCTGGGCGGCCTCGATCGCCCGCTGCGGCACCAGCCCTGCCCAGTGGCCGGCAATTACCTGGCGGGAGCGCTGGTTGGCGGCCTGGCGGGAATGGCGCGCCACGATCCGCCCGCCCTGGCGAATCAGCACCTGCTGGTCGCGGATCTGCACCGTCACGTTCTGGCGCACCAGTGCCGCCGGCACGCTGTACCAGTTGCCCTCCACCTGCACGCAGCAGTCCTTGGCGACACGGCGGCTGAACTCCTGCTCCGCCAGGTACGACGGCTTGCCGTTCAGCGGCAGCAATGCACCGGCCTCAGACCGTTGAAAGCGCTCCAGCGGTTTCTCACCGGTGGTGCCGTGGATGCGCAGATCGGCGATTTCCCGGTTCCACCAGTCCAGATGGCCCTCCATCTGGCCCCAGGTGTCAAAGCGGTGGCCAGCCAGCCCGCTGCGTTTCACGTAGCCCACCCCACGCTCGTCCTTGCCTTTGGTCTGCGGCCGGTGCGGCCAGCAGGCCTTTGGCGTGAACCCCCAGTGCCGGGCAAAGGCGGCAAACACCGGATTGATCACCAGCTCCCCTGTGCTGGGGTTATGGAGCGTGACCAGGGCTTTGGCGTTATCGACCAGCACCTGCTCAGGCACCCCATCCCAAATCCGGAACGCCTCCTCCAGCGCCTGCAGCCAATGGCGCTGCCTCTGCTGCCGGAACACCCGCACCACCTGCCGGCGCGAATAGCCCAGGGTCAGCACGCAGAGGTGCACCTTGGTGCGCACCCCACCGATCAGCACCCACAGCTCGCCAAAGTCGGCCTGCAGTTGCTGGCCTGGCCGGGTCTCGTAGCGAACCGTGGCCTGACGGCTCTGGCGCAGCGCTTCCCGCCAGGCCTGCACCGCCCGCTCCACCGTGCGGAGGCTGACGCGAATGCCCTTGTGTTTGAGCAGTTCCTGCCGCACCACCTCGGCATTGCCGTGGTGCTGCTCAAACTGCTGCTGCAGCCAGGCCTGGTGACCGTCGAGCTGGCTGGCGCGGTTGCTGCTGTCGTACGGCTGCCAAGTGCCCAGAGCCAGGTAACGGCTCACCGTGTGGCGTGAGATGCCGAGCTCCCTGGCGATGCGGCGCTGACTCCAGCCCCTCTCCAACAGCTGGCGCATCACCGCCACCTCCTCCGGCGTGTGCATCACGCCCTCCAACCCGGCCATCAGGCCTGCTGTATGGGCGCTGGGCAATTGCGCCACCCCCCTGCCGGTGGCGGTGGTCAGCGGATCAGTCGGTGGTGCGCTGCTGGCTCCGGGGTGGCCCAGTTTTCGTGTCGCCTCTGGTCCAGTTTTCGATGTCGCCTGACAACTCAGGCCACTGCAGCTGCAGCGGTACTGCGGGCGACGTGCTCCAGCACCATCCGGGCCTGCTGCAGGCTCACGCCGGGGAACAGTTCGACGAAGTCCGCCAACGAGACGCCGTCTTCCAGATTTTCAAACAGGGCCGCCACCGGAATGCGGGTGCCGCGGAACACCCAGGCGCCGCTGACACGCTGCGGATCCTGCTCCACGGCCTGGCATCCAGCCCAGCCCAGGTCGGTTGGCGTGGTCATGGCCCCCGCGATAGCCGATCTCCCTGATCGTAGGGAGCCCGGCCCCTGCGGGCTTCCTTGCTCTTGCGTTCAGGCAACCGACTGGTGCAGCACCAGAAACGCCCCGATCCAGTCGTGGTGGCGCTGCTGGCTGATGCGATCGGCGATGGTGGTGGACTCGAGTGGCCGCAGGCCTGAGTCGCGAGCAACGTGGTGGGGGACCACACAACTAGGGGTGAATCAATTTGGGAGAACCGAGACAGGTGTCGAAGTCCCAGGTGGGTTTTGGGCGCTACTTCAGGCTCCTCCCGCTGGTGATGCTGATGGGCTGCAACTGGGGCTATGGCGCATCCATCGATCGCGCGACCTTTGGGTCGGCAGTACTCCATGAGGACGGTACCCGCTGCATATTCGCGCTACACGATGTCGTCTACCGGCCTGCTGAGGGGCTACGCGCCTTCCCGGATGGCGGTGTTCCCCGTTACTTCGTGGATCGCCACAAGCTTGGGTTCGTTGACGTGCATACGGGGAAAGTGACTGTCTTGGTGGATCGGAAGAACCGCCGCTGGCTTCAGGGACACGGCAGCTTCCACGTGACTGCGGTCAAGGGGCGCTCAGCTCTCGTTACGCAGAGCGGACAACGCCTGGACTACGAGCCCGATCACCTGTGGTGGCGCCTTGACCTCAATTCAGGGGCTCTGGCGAAGCTACCGCTGGAGGAGGAACTGGCGGCAAACGGGCGCGTTCTGGCCCGGGTGGAGCTGGCCGATGGGGATTTCACGCTGATCCTCATCACGAAGAAGGACGACGACCCACAGGAGATCTGGTCTCGCACGGCAGAGGGAGCCCTTCGGCGTCTGGCGATCACCGATCACTACTACGGCACCGCGGATGGCCAGATCTGGTGGTACGACGTTCCCGCGCAGGCCGGCGCCCGCACCGACTACCTATCGGGAGAGACCGTGCGCGAAAGGCGCGCGAACTTCCGCATTCCAAGCCAGGACTCGATGATCGGCTGCAAAGCAAGCTTCGACCAGCGTGCGCTGATCTTGCAGCAGCAGCTCGGGGGGAGCCGGAGCGAACGGACCTTGCCCGTCCAGGCCGACATGCTGCGCTGAGGGCGGCCGGGATCGGCCACGATGGGGCCACCGTGATGGCCAGCCCGAGGATCCATAGGTCCACCGTAGGGACCACTGGCCAAGCAACAGCCTCAGGCACTGACCGCAGCATGGTCCCTGTGCTGATGCCGCAGCAGGAACGCCTCGATCCTGTCGTGGTGGCGCTGCTGGGTGAGGCGATCGGCGATGGTGGTGGTTTCCGGTGGATCTGGAAGCGCTTCAAGAGCGACTTGCTCGGGAGACGGGGACGTTCAGCCCTGCCTGCGCACGGGCAGGATCCACACGCGTTCGCGGCGTTCGTCGGCCCCCGCCAGGGGGCCGATTGCCTCAGGCAGCACGTTGAGGCGGCGCACCTGTTGGTTGTGCTCCGTGCACCGCTCAGCCCAACCCGCCGCTGCGGGTCAGCTGCAGAGCGGTGAGTCCGCTGTTGAGAGCGATGCTCCAGCGGAAGGGGATGGCGGCCTGGCCAGGAGCCTGATGCCCTTGGCCTTGGATCGCCATACAATATCCATTTGCCTGACTGTGTGGCAACAAACGGCTTAATTCATGACGACCTGCTTGCTATATTTACAAAATCA
>JAWOBH010000324.1:0-3870 GCA_046498125.1 Prochlorococcaceae cyanobacterium
CTGCAGTGGATCCAGCAGCGCCAGGTTGCGCAGCAGCAGTGTCTTCCCCTGGCCCGACGGCGCCACCAGACCAAGGCGATCCCCGGCCCGCAGGGCGAGGTCGATGTTGCGCCACAACAGCCGCCCACCCAGGCTGCGGCCCAGCCCGATGGCGGAGACAAGCGCGGTGGGCTGCATGGCGCAGCGATGTCAAACTGTACTCTGGCCTGTGCTGAGGAGCCTGGGCTTGCCCTGCGCCGGGAGTTACTCAGCAGCAGCGTCTGGAGCAGCCGGTTGCAGGAGCACCGGCTCCTGGCCGACGGCCTGCAGCAACCGGCAAAACCAGCAGGGCATTCAACGTCGCTCGTCACAGCGGAGATCGGCGTCATGAAGGCGTCCTGACGCTCCTGCCGCCGGCCTCAGCCGACGTGCTTGCGCAGGCGCCGGAACAGGCGGTAGCTGCGGCGCACCCCATCGAGCAGTGTCCCCGGCACCCGCAGCCGCAGTGGAGCGAGCAGGGGGTGGTAGATCGTGCGATAGGCCCACCGCAGGTCCCGCCAGGCCCGGCATGGCTGCGGGTTGAGGAAGTCGGAGATGTCCACGACCAGCCCCCGGCCCTGGTGCAGCATCACGTTGCGCACATGCACGTCATGGCCATGCAGGCCGCGGGCCACGTCATAGGCCAGCGCCGCATCCACGTCTGCAATCACCCGCGGTGGAATGGGAATGCCCTGACGCAGGCAGTCGTAGAGGGTGGTGCCGTGCAGGCGGCGCAGCACCAGATACCCAGCACCCACGTGAAAGCACTGGGAGAAAGCGGGATGGGATCCGATCCGGCAGTACACCTCAGCCTCCTGCTGGAGCCCTGGGCGACCTGGGCCGTAGACCTTCACCACCAGACCTGGGTGGTGGGGATGGTGCAGAACCGCGGCGTAATTGCCGCAGCCCAGGATGCGCCAGGGGCGCGGAAGGTTCAGGACCCTCACCGGATCATGGGGATCGGGGCAGTGGATCCGGATCTCCGGCAACAACTGGTTGTGAATGTGGTCCAGCAGCTCCGGCAGGCCAGGTACCGCACTGGTATGGGCCATCGACCTCAGGAGGGGGTGAAACGGATGCTCTTCCAGGACACGTCACCAGGGCCACCAGGGTCTGCGGGCTTGTGCGCCATGGCGGCCATCGCAGAGGGGGTAGCGGTGGGAGCGCCCGCAGCCGCACATCAGCACCGTGGTCGGTTCGCTCAGCCTCATTTCGTAGGACACCCTGCCGGTGCCGAGGTGGGCGCCATCGCAGAACCAGCCGCGACGGCTGCGCCCGCAGCTGCAGAGCTGGTGGACCCCGGCCGGCAGCTCAAGCGGCTCCGGGCCAGGGATGGGGGCATTGAGCTCGGGCATCAGGATCAGCCCTCCCGTTGGGGGCTGATCTCAGTCTGGGGAGGTTTCAGCTGCGGGGAGCAGGCAGGCGCCGGAGCGGCCGGATCGCGCTCACCGCTGGGCTCTGGTTGCGGCGCACCCGCACCTGGTAGGTGCCGTGGGCAGGACCGAGATGGTTGATCGGTGACTCACGGGCCTCATGCTGCAGCTCCTCCAGGGTGGAAGCCGCGATGCGGATGGGCAGGGTTTCAGCCTGAGCTTCCAGATGGCGAGGGCGTTCGCGTACAACGCGGAACACAACCTCACACATGCAGGGGTATCGCTCTCGTTCCGGCTCCATCCTTGGGCCGCCGAGAGCTCTGCGGGGGTGCTGCTGAATACGGGGAACCGGCCCGATCCGCCACAGTGAAGCCAGGCATTGCACTGGAGGCAGAGGTGTCCGAACACCAGCCCGGCGGTACGCCTCAGCGCAACGACGGCCACCAGGCGACAACGAGCGGCACATGCGATCTGCACAGCAGCCTGCAGCAGATGGAGCAACGGCTGCTCTGGCATTCCGCACTGGAAGATCTGGGCCCCCTGTTTGGCCCGGGAGCGCAAGCACGGGAGCCCTCAGCCCAGCCAGCCCCGCCCAGCGGCCGGCCGTGAGGCCTCCTGAACTGCCTCAATGCAGCGGTGGGCCCGGCGTTTGGCATCGTCCTGGCTGCGGGCCCGGCTGATGTAGTCGGCCATCGCTTCCGGCGTTTCGATCACCGCCAGCAGGCCGGCCGGACGGCCGCCGATGGTGTCATCGGCCAGCAGCTGGCTCACGGGGCCCTGGTCCCACAGCTGCTGGCCTGGCGTTCCCGCCCCGAACACCTCCTGCTGGAGCACCGCGAGCACACTGCTGTTGAAGGCCTCGAGCTGGCCCGGCCGCAACCGGCGGCTGTTGGGCAGCCCCGCCGCCGCACGGGCGGGGGTCTCCACGCTCCAGCTCAGCCCCGTGCCCGGCAGCCCCACCGTGATACGAGCCAGGCCGGGGCGTGTCACCGGGATGTTGAACGACGCTCCCCGGCCGCCCACCGAGATCGAACTCAGGCCACTCCTGGCGAAGTTGAAGCGCAGGGGCCCGAGGCGGGCGGATTTGCGGAAGCGGACGCTCATGACGCTCAGCGTTACTCCATGCAGTCGGCCACAGTCGACCAGAAGCGCCCATCTCAGGGTGCCCCTGCATCGGCTGCACCAGTGGTCGTTGAGCGTCGGACTGCAGCAGTCGACGTGCAGGCCCGATCCCACCACAATGGCCATCCCGCCTGTGGGGGGTTGAGGCCCATGCCCACCAACGTGCAGGTGAAGCGCTGCATCGCCCATGAGCGCGGGGCGCTTGTGTTCTGGTCACCCGATGGCACCGGGCGCAGGCCCACCGCGCGGGTGCAGATCCTTGATGTGTTCTCTCTGCAGGTGGCCATTGGCTACACCCGCGATCCCCAGGGCCGGCTGCTGCTGGAGCCTGGCCAAGGCGGCGCAGCTGATCCGCAACGATGTCCACCCCCACCGCTGGGTGGCGCTGCAGCAGGACCGGCGGGCCTGGGGACTGTTCTGGGCTGGCGGCGGCCTGCAGCACTGCCGCGACCTGTTCGTCTCTCAGGCTGGTGAGGCGGAAACCGCCTCCGGACCGATGACCTCGGCTCTGGTGCCGGTGACGCCGGAAGCCCTGCTGCGGGTGCTGCTGGATCTGGAAGCGGAGCAGCCCATCGCAGGCCACGCTTCCCGTCCTACCAGGCGATGGCAGCAGGGTCGGTCTGCCAACCCCTGGAAGCTGGTGGCCTGGACCTCGCTGGCCTGGCTCGCGGTGCTGGGCGTCACCGCGCCGACATTCCAGGCGCCTTGACCTCCGCGGTGCGGCGCCGGCTGCCGCCATGGGCCCCTCTACCGTGGTCGCATTAGAGGAGGCAGTCATGGAAGATGTGGTCGCAAGCCGGGTGTCGGTGCGGGAGCTCAAGACCCACCTCTCCGCTTGGCTGGCCCGCGCCCAGGCCGATGAGGTGGTGGAAGTGACGTCCCACCACAAGCCGATCGCCCTCATCACCGCCGTGAAGCCACAGGATCCGGCCCCACCAGCCCTCTTCAGCAGGCCATTGATACTGGTGTGATCAGTTGGAGCGGGCAAAAGCCCGTCGTCCCCCCGCCCATCAAACTGAATGATGGCGGCCCACTGATCAGTGACATCGTGATCGAGGATCGAGGCTAGGTCCAGTGCTTCTCTACTGCGATACCTCGGCCTTGCTCAAGCTGTTTGTCGACGAAGAGGGCAGCGACAGCATCGTCAGGGTGCGCGACCACTTTGACGGCATTGCTGTCTTCCGCATCACCTGGGCTGAGTCAATGCCTCCTTTTCCCAGCGCAGTCGCGTCAAAGGTGCCAACCAGTCAGCGCTTGCCAAGGCCAAGTCCGCTTTTGTGACCGGCCAGGAAGAAGGTGGGACCGAACCTCTGGTCTCCTCCCAAGCCGGCCAATCCAAAGGTGAGCACCCCTGTTC
>JAWOBH010000342.1:0-3937 GCA_046498125.1 Prochlorococcaceae cyanobacterium
CGGCGCCCGAGCTGCCCCTGATGCTCTACAACATCCCCGGCCGCACCGGCACCAGCCTGGCCCCGGCCACGGTGGCCCGCCTGCTCGATCTGCCCAACGTGGTGAGCTTCAAGGCCGCCAGCGGCAGCACCGACGAGGTGAGCGCCCTGCGGGCCGCCTGCGGCGATCGCCTGGCCGTCTACTCCGGCGACGACGCCCTCACCCTGCCGATGCTGGCGGTGGGCGCCGTGGGCGTGGTGAGCGTGGCCAGCCATCTGGCGGGCGAGCGCATCAACGCCATGGTGCGGTCCTTCTTCGCGGGCGATCTGGCCACCGCCCTGCAGCTGCACGAGCAACTGCTGCCCCTGTGCATGGCCCTGTTCTGCACCACCAACCCGATCCCGGTCAAAGCCGCCCTGGAGCTGAGCGGCTGGCCCGTGGGTGCCCCAAGACTTCCCCTCCTTCCCGCTGACGACACCGTGAGACAACGCCTTTCCGAAACCCTGGCTGCCCTGCGTCCTACCTGACGCCAAGGCTGATCCCGCTCAGACGCCGCCGTTGCGGCCGCGCCAACGAGCCCCGTCAACCCCATTCCCCTTTCCTTTTTTCTTTATGTCCAGTTCCAATGGCCACAACGCCTCCCGTCAGCCGGCCCTGCGGGTGATTCCCCTCGGCGGTCTGCACGAGATCGGCAAGAACACCTGTGTGTTCGAGTACGGCGACGACATCATGCTGGTGGATGCCGGTCTGTCCTTCCCCAGTGACGGCATGCACGGTGTCAATGTGGTGATGCCCGACACCAGTTATCTCAAGGAGAACCAGAAGCGAATCCGCGGCATGATCGTGACCCACGGTCACGAGGATCACATCGGTGGCATCGCCCACCACCTCAAGAATTTCAACATCCCGGTCATCCATGGGCCCCGCCTGGCCCTGGCCCTGCTCACCGGCAAGATGGAGGAGGCGGGTGTGATGGACCGCACCATCCTCAAGACCGTGGCGCCGCGGGATGTGGTGAAGGTGGGGCAGCACTTCTCGGTGGAATTCATCCGCAACACCCACTCGATGGCGGACAGCTTCTCGCTGGCCATCACCACTCCGGTGGGCACGGTGATCTTCACCGGTGACTTCAAGTTCGATCACACCCCCGTGGACGGCGAGCACTTCGACATGGCTCGCCTGGCGCACTACGGCGAGCAGGGGGTGCTGTGCCTGTTCAGTGACTCCACCAATGCCGAGGTGCCGGGTCACTGTCCTCCCGAGCGCTCGGTGTTCCCCAACCTGGATCGCCACATCGCCCAGGCCCAGGGCCGGGTGATCATCACCACCTTCGCCAGCTCCATTCACCGGGTGGCGATGATCCTGGAGCTGGCCCTCAAGAACGGCCGCAAGGTGGGCCTGCTGGGACGCTCGATGCTCAACGTGATCGCCAAGGCCCGCGAGCTCGGCTACATGCGCGCCCCCGATGATCTGTTCGTGCCGATCAAGCAGATCCGTGACCTGCCCGACCGGGAAACCCTGCTGCTGATGACCGGCAGCCAGGGCGAGCCGCTGGCGGCCCTGAGCCGTATCTCCCGCGGCGAGCACCCCCAGGTGCAGGTGAAGAGCAGCGACACCATCATCTTCTCCGCCAATCCCATCCCCGGCAACACCATCTCGGTGGTGAACACCATCGACCGATTGATGATGCTCGGCGCCAAGGTGGTGTATGGCAAGGGCGAGGGCATCCACGTGTCCGGCCACGGTTTCCAGGAAGACCAGAAGCTGATGCTGGCCCTCGTCAAGCCGAAGTTCTTCGTGCCGGTGCACGGCGAGCACCGCATGCTCGTGTGCCACAGCAAAACGGCTCAGGCGATGGGAGTGCCGGCCGACAACATGCTGATCATCGACAACGGCGATGTGGTGGAGCTCACCCCGGATTCGATCCGTTGCGGTGAGCCGGTGAAGGCCGGGATCGAACTGCTCGATGCCTCCCGCAACGGCATTGTGGATGCCCGTGTGCTCAAGGAGCGCCAGCAGCTGGCCGAGGATGGGGTGATCACCCTGCTGGCGGCGATCAGCACCGATGGCGCCATGGTGGCCCCGCCGCGGGTGACCCTGCGGGGGGTGGTGACCACCGCCGATGCCCGCAAACTCAGCCTCTGGGCCGAGCGCGAGATCACCTGGGTGCTGGAGAACCGCTGGAAGCAGCTCTGCCGCGTCAGTGGCGGCCAGGCCCCCGACGTGGACTGGGTGGGCGTGCAGCGCGAGGTGGAACTGGGCCTGCAGCGTCGCCTGCGCCGGGAGCTGCAGGTGGAGCCGCTGATCCTCTGCCTGGTGCAGCCCGCCCCCGCCGGGACGCCGGTCTACAAGGGCCGCGCCGATGCCGAACCGGATTCCCGTCCGGCACCCCGGGGGCGCGGTGGCCGGGATGGGGGCCGCGACGCTGGCCGGCCCAGCCGCTCCGTTGATCGCCAGAATCGCGCCCCCCGACCCCAGCAGGAGCGCCAGCCGGTGGCCGCCGGTGTCGCCCCTGCTGCCGCTCCGGTCGCTGCGTCCACGCCGGCACCGGCCGCTCCTGCTCCGGAGCCGGAATTCGCCGGTCGCACCCGCCGCCGCCGCTCGGCCGCGGCCGCCCGCTGAGGATCGCCGGGCCCAGTCTCAGCTCAGCCGCACCCGCAGCAGCCCCCGGCTGAGCTCCTCCAGCTCCCGGGCGCTGAGGCGGGTGGGGTCGAAGGCCAGGGGATCCACCAGCCGGCGGGCCGTCCGGCCGGCGCTGGCCAGGGTGTGGATGTCCTCCAGTTCCAGAGCCTCGGCGCTGGCAGGATCGGCCTGAGCCACCTCCAGCTGCTCGGGTTCCTCCACCACCTCCACCGCCAGCTCCTCCATCCAGGGCATGGCGGCCGCACCGCCCGCCGCTGCGCTGGCGGCGGGGGCTGTCTCGACACCAGTGGCCGCCGGGTCGGCGGGGCCGGGCAGGCTCTTGCCCTCCTCCACCTGGATGCACTGCCGGAGCCCCTGCTCGGCGATCTCCCGAAGGGTTGTTTCATTGCAGTTCTGGAGCACGATCTGGTAATGGCTGCGGGCGTCGTCCACGGCGCCCACGCCGTAGAGCCGGGTGTGGCCCAACAGCAGCTGCAGTCGTAGCCGCACCGGATCCCCTGGATCGTCCGGCAGCTCGCTCAGGAGCGCCTTGCTGAGCGCCTCGACCTGGGGCCACTCCCGCTCGCTGTAGAGCCGCTCGATCGTGGCGTAGCGCTGTTGAAGGATCTCGGGAGTCAGGCTCATGGGTCTGCGGGGGCGCAATCACGGCAGAGCCACAGTGTGGGTCCCTGCCAGCGCAGTTGCCATCCGTCGCCCAGATCGGCCCGCCCCGGGCCGCGCCCCGCCGCCAGCCGCTGCAGCGGCGCCTCCAGGCAGCGCCCTGGCCAGCGCCGGCCGCTGTGCAGCTCCAGCCAGAGCATCAGCAGCTGGCTCTGATTGGCCCGTTGCAGGGCCGCCAGCCGGTGCCGGTCCAGGCCGGCGGCCACGGCTCCGGGCGGGGCCAGCGTCAACAGGGGCTCCAGGGCGAGTTGCAGCAGTTCGCCGCTGGCCGCCTCCGCCTCGGCCAGCTGTTCGGCCGCCCGGGCGATGCGGCGGTCGGCACCGGGGTGCAGGGCGTTGAGCACCGGTCCCACCTCCAGGCGCAGGCGGTTGCGGCTGAAGCGCCCGTCGGCGTTGCTGCTGTCGGTCCACACCGGCAGCTCCAGAGCGCGGCAGATGCGGGCGGTATCGCGGCGGTCGAACTGCAGCAGCGGCCGCACCAGCTCCACCGACCCTGCCAGCTGGCGGCGCAGCCGCAGGCTGGCCAGGCCGCGGCGGTGGCAGCCCCGGGCCAGGTTGAGCAGCAGGGTTTCGGCCCGGTCGGTGGCGGTGTGGCCGGTGAGCACCCGGGAGCAGCCCAGCTGCCGGGCGCGCTGCGCCAGCCGCGTGTAGCGCC
>JAWOBH010000031.1:0-2921 GCA_046498125.1 Prochlorococcaceae cyanobacterium
CTGAACTCAGCCCTCCTGCTTGATCTCCTGCAGGGCGGTGAAGTCGACCTGTACCGAGGGACCCATGGTGGAGGTCAAGCAGGAGGGCTGAGTTCAGCCCTGGGGTCGCGGGTGTAAGTTATTGCAACGGGCACGCGCCCGACCCCAGACAGCAGGTTGTCTGAACGATCCGTCGACCGGTCCCCCGGCCCTCGCATCGCTCAGGTGTAAGTCCCGCCGAGGTGAACGCGACAGGTTTCATTTCAGCTTTCCGTGCGCCAACGGCCTCCGGCCGTTGATCAGCGGATCGGCATCGGAACGTGCAGCGGCCTCGAGCCCTGATCGAGCAGCACCGGCAGTGCCGGCCCGTTGCCCGTCTCGGCGTCCAGGGCCGCGTCCCGGCTTGTTCCCCCGATTCGTTCTTCCCTATGGGCCGCACGCTCGAGAACAAGCAACAGATCGTCGAAGAGCTCAAGGGGCTCCTCGGTGAAGCCGAAATGGCGCTGGTTCTTGATTTCAAGGGCCTCACCATCAAGGAGATGTCTGATCTGCGGACTCGTCTGCAGGCCAGCAACGGCATTTGCAAGGTGACCAAAAACACCTTGATGCGCCGGGCCATTGATGGCGACAGCGCCTGGTCGGAACTCGATTCCCTGCTCACCGGCACCAACGCCTTCGTGCTCGTCAAGGGCGACGTGGGTGGTGCGGTGAAGGCCCTGCAGTCCTTCCAGAAGGACACCAAGAAGTCGGAGGTGAAGGGCGGCCTGTTCGAAGGCAAGCTCCTCTCCCAGAACGACATCAAGGCCATCGGGGATCTGCCCTCCAAGGAGGTGCTCATGGCCCAGATCGCCGGTGCGATCAATGCCGTGGCCACCAAGCTGGCGGTGGGCATCAACGAAGTTCCCTCCGGTCTCGCCCGGGCGCTCAAGCAGCACGCCGATGGCGAGGGTTCGGCCTCCTGAGGCTTCTCCCCGCGATCGGCCCTGCCGGCCTCCATCGATCTCTCTGTTTCCCACAGATCTGTTGCTGATTCCCAACCATGTCCGCTACCACTGACCAGATTCTCGACCAGCTGAAAACCCTCTCCCTGCTTGAAGCCTCCGAGCTCGTCAAGCAGATCGAAGAGGCCTTCGGTGTGTCCGCCGCCGCCTCCGCCGGCGTGGTGATGGCCGCCGCTCCCGCCGCCGCCGCTGAGGCTGTGGAGGAGAAAACCGAGTTCGACGTGATCCTCGACGGCTTCGATGCCGCCGCCAAGATCAAGGTGCTCAAGGCCGTGCGCGAAGCCACCGGCCTTGGCCTGGGTGACGCCAAGGCCCTCGTGGAAGCCGCTCCCAAGGCGGTGAAGGAAGGCATCTCCAAGGACGACGCCGAGGCCCTCAAGAAGGCCATCGAGGAGGCCGGCGGCAAGGTCACCGTCAAGTGATCAGCTGCCGCTTCTGATCCGCCGATGATCAGTTGCCAACGCGCCGGCCCCATGGGGCCGGCTTTTTCATGGCTGCCCGGGGCCAGGCTGGCGTCGTCACAAAAAAAACCCCGCCGAAGGCGGGGTTCAGGGTTTGGAACGGATCCCGGGAGTCTGTCCTCGTTTCGACCCCGAAATGGTCGTTCCGCACTCCTCACACTCCATGAAGTTAAGGAGTCTCCCGGGAAGCCGCAAGGGCGCGGGGACACTCGCTGAACTGGGCTCAGGGGCGGTAGGGCACCACCTGCAGCGCCACCACGCCGCTGGCTTCACTCTCGGCGCTTGGCTGTTCCCAGGAGCGGTCCCGGGAGGCGCCCAGCCGCAGGCGCTCCAGCCGCGCGAGGCGGGAGCTGGCGGGCTGGCTGCGGGTGTCCAGGCTGGGGCTGGCGGCCAGGCGGGTGGCGCTCTCGACCGGGCTGGGCGGTGGTGGCGGGGTGGCCAGACCCAGCAGCTCGCCGTCGCCCGATTGGGCCCGGGCCAGCAGCACCGGCAGCGGCTCCGCGTGGCTCACATAGACGTGGTTGAGGCTGCGTCCCTCGAAGCTGCGGCGAGCGAAACTCCAGCCCTCCTCTAGCTGTAGCTCCACCAGCCCGTTGCTTGCGGCCTCGGCGTTGCCCACCAGCAGCGGGGTGGGCTGGTCGGGGCTGGAGGCGAGCAGCTCCAGGCGCGGACCCCGGCTCTCCACCCGCAGCCGCCAGGGGTGGCTGAGGTCGTCGCCGGCGATCCGCAGGGAGTAGGCGCTGCTGGAGGAGTAGAGGCCGCAGGTGCCGGCGGGCAGGTTCTTCTCATAGGTGGTCACCGAGCCGTCTTCGAAGCGCCGCCAGCAGGGGGGGGCGGGCACGAGCTGCTCCAGCACCACCAGATTCCAGCGATCACCGCTGAGGGGCTGGGCCAGGGCGATGGCGCGCTCCGCGTCCACGGGAACGCTCTCGAACGGGGCGGCGGCCTTGGCGAACTGCTGGGGCAGCACAGCGGCGCTGGCGGTGCCGAGGGCCATGGCCCCAGCGGCTGGCAGGTAAGTTCGCTGCAACCGGCGCTTGTGGCTGAGGGTCATGGCCGTTCTCCTGGCCCCGCGGGGAGGTGGACAGATCAGGAGGGAGTTCTAATCGAGATCGGAGCGTTGTCCAGTGGCGGATGAGCCGGCGAGGGTGGTGGCGGCGGCCTGCGACGGAGCCTGCAGCGGCAATCCCGGTCCCGGCGGCTGGGGCGCCCTGCTGCGCTTCGAGGACGGCACGGTGCGGGAACTTGGCGGTGCCGACGGGGCCACCACCAACAACCGCATGGAACTCACGGCCGCCCTGGCCCTGATGGAGGCGCTGCGCGCCTTGCCGCGCCACCCCGAGCTGGTGATCCGCACCGACAGCCGCTACCTGATCGATGGCCTGGAGCGCTGGATCCAGGGCTGGAAGCGCAAGGGCTGGCGCACGGCCTCCGGTGGCGCCGTGCTCAACCGCGACCTCTGGGAACAGCTCGACCGGGC
>JAWOBH010000117.1:0-6596 GCA_046498125.1 Prochlorococcaceae cyanobacterium
CCCACCAGCACCGCATCGCGGCCGCGTTCCTCCAGCATCTGCAGGGCGATGGTGCGGGCTGCGTTGGAGGCGGCGGTGTCGGGCGCAAGCGGTGGCATCGATCCGCTGGGTCAACCGGGAGGCTGTTGGCGGACGTAGCGCACCGGCTTGGCGAGCTTGCGGGCTCTGCCTTGCGTCACCAAGCGCAGACACCAGCGCCTTACCTCCGTTTTGGAGACATCAAGAAGCACAGCCAGCTCATCAACGCTGTGCGGCTCGTAGATACAGCTGAGCAGCAGCTCGTCGATAAAAGCGGCCAAGGCCTGCGCCGGCGCCTGGGCCTGTGTCTCCACTGGCGGGTTGGGTTCGTGCTGAGGCGCCGGCCCGATCGGTTCGGGTGCCGGCTCCACAGAAGAGCCAAGACCTGGTTGGTTGCTCGTCTGGTTGGTTGTTTCGTCGCTGGAATCGGCGCAGGGCTTGCGGCTGGGTTGTGATGTCTCCGGGTGGAGGCTCTCGAGCAGAGAGCCCTGCTCAACCAGCTCTGGAGTGATGACAGCTGGCGCCAAGGTTTGTTCGGTGCCGCGCAGCAGTGCTTGCAGGGCATCGGCTGATGCAGGTTCGGGCCAGCGGTGGGCTCCAAGCTCCGCCAGTGCCGCCAGGCCCGGGCCGCCGCGGGGATCGCTGAGCACGTGGACGGGGCAGAAGCGCAGGCTCTGCAGCTGTTCGGTGGCGCCGGCCCAGGTGCCGCCCTCCCCCTTGGCGGAGCTCACCACCAGGGCGGCATCGGCGAGGGCATAGATCAGCTTGTTGCGGCCCATGGCACGCCACACCTGGAAGCGGGCGCTGGGAGCTTCGCTGGAGAGCAGCAGGAGCCGGCCCTCCAGCAGGGCCTGACGCCAGATCGGACGGGCACTCACCTTCTCCAGGCTGTCGGCCACCACACCGATGGCGCAGCCACCGGCAACAAGGCTCCCCACCATCGCGGTTTCATCGACGCCTTTGGCGGCGCCGGAGGCGATCACCACCCCGGCTGCCGCTGCCAGCGCACCCACCGCCTCCGCCTGGCGGAGCAGCGCTTCCGGTGTGCTGCGGGATCCCACCACAGCCAGGGCGGGTCGATGGAGCAGCTCCAGGTTGCCGCAGGCAAAGAGCAGGGGCGGGGCGGCCCGCTTGAGGCGCTGCTTGAACCGCCGGGGGTAGGCGGCATCAGCCCGGCCGATCACGCTGATCGAGCGGTTGGCCCAGTGCTCCACCGCCTGGCTGAGCTGAAAGCCGCGGGAGAGAAGCCGGTGGAGCCGCTCGGCCGCAAACGATCCGGACAAGGCGCTCAGCAGGGTGTCGCGCGATCCGTTGATCAGATCGGCCGGTTGATGCCGCTCGTGATGCAAGGCGGCGGCCAGCTGGGCGTATTCCGCTGCCGAAAGCACAGGATCCTTGCTGGCACCCTTGCCCCCCTCCTGCAGGAGCGGGGAGGTGAGCAGCAGCACGGCCTGGGTGTTGGCGGAGGGGGCTGACATCTGAGGGCCGATGGAGCAGGAGCTCAGTCGCTCTGACCGGTCTGGGTGAGGGCCAGCGGAAACACCGGACCTGCCCCATGCTCGCGCAGGAGCCAGGCCGCCACGGTGAAAGTCCAGCGGGAATCGACCATGTCGTCGATCAGCAGGCAGGGCCCGGCGGGGATGGGCTCAGCGATGGCGAGGCTGCCGTCGAGGTTGCGGGCCTGCTGGGTGCTGTTCTCCATGGCTTTCTGCTCGGCGGTGTCGCGCACCTTCTGCAATGCGGGCAGAAAGGGCAAGCCAAGGGCGGCGGCCAGCCGCGCAGCCAAGGCCGGCACCAGGTGTGGATGGCGCCGTGACGGGATGCAGGTGACCCATTCCGGCGCCGGTGCCGGCCGCCACTGCTCCAGGAGCTGAACGCAGGCCTGCACCAGGGCGTCGTCGAACTGCCCGCTGACGAACTTGCCGCGCTTCACCAGATCGGCCCAGCCGGCATCGGACCAGAAGCTGAGAGCCTTGCCGGGTTCCGCCTGGCGGTCAGCCGGAATCCTTCCCCGCAGGCCGTAGCCGGACAGCCCGCCCGCCGGCCACTGCTTGCGCGGGCTGATGGGGATCTTCAGGTGGCGCAGAAAGCTGGCGGCCTCCCGCGCCAGTTCTTCGGGCACCTCAGCGGGGAGTGGCGGCAGGGTGGGTGGCCCGACAGCGGAGGGATCGCCGTCGAGCGCTTCGATGAGAAAGCGCATGTGGGAGCCGAACGGCAGATCCACATAGGCCTGCATCTGCTCGCACTCCCGCTCGCGCAGCTGGGTGAGCCGCTTGACCCGCTCCCAGAACGCCGGCTGCAGGGATGCCGGCAGGCGTTGCCAGCGGGAGCCATCATTTCCGATCGGGGCCGGGGCCTCGAGGGAGAGGATCTTGAGCGCCTGCTGCAGCCGGCCCTTGGGCAGGTTGAGCTGGGTGAGGAGCTGGGGTTCGCTGCAGCCCTCCTCCGGTCCTTGCTCAAGTGCCTCCAGCAGGCTCTCGACCTGGTGTCGGGTGGGGAAGGCGCTGCGGATGAACCAGTCGTTGATCTTCAGTTCCTCGGCGCCACTGAGCAGCACGCCGTAGGCGGAGGGCAGGGCACGACCGGCGCGACCCACCTGCTGGTAGTAGGCCACCACCGAGCCGGGCACCTGGTAGTGGATCACGAAGCCCAGATCGGGCTTGTCGTAGCCCATGCCCAGCGCGGTGGTGGCCACCAGCGCCTTGCACTGATTGCTGATCAGGGCCTCTTCCAGCTGCTCGCGATCGCCGCTGTCCATCGAGCCGGTGTAGGCCCGGGCGTCGATGCCGCAGTTGCGCAGCCATTCGGCCACCAGCAGGGCATCGCGGGTGGTGAGCACATAGACGATGCCGCTGCCGGTGAGGGTGGGAATCGTGCGGGCGAGCCAGGCCAGGCGTTCCGGCTGGCTGGGGAGGCGGAGGGTCTGGAGGGTGAGGGATGGACGATGCAGATCGCCGCGCTGCACGCTGAGATCGGGGCCGAGCTCCCGCTGCAGGTCGGCCATCACCCGGTTGCTGGCGGTGGCGGTGGTGGCCAGCAGGCTCACGTTGGGCAGCGTCTGCACCAGCCGGCCGACGCGGCGGTAGTCGGGGCGGAAGTCGTGGCCCCAGTCGAAGATGCAATGGGCCTCATCGATCACCACCAGGCTGGGGTTGAGATCAGCCAATGGGCCGCGGATGAAATCCGGGGCATTGAGGCGCTCCGGCGAGATCAGCAGGATGTCGAGCTGGCCCTGGCTCACCTGCTGCTCCACCACTTGCCACTGCTCGGTGTTGGTGGAGTTCACCGTGGCGGCCATCAGGCCCATGCGTTCGGCCGCGGCGATCTGGTTGCGCATCAACGCCAGCAGGGGCGAGATCAGAAGCGCCTGACCTCGGCCGGCATCCCGCAGCAGCCGGCAGGCGATGAAATACACGAAGCTCTTGCCCCAGCCGGTCTTCTGCACCACCAGCAGCCGGCTGCCGAGTGCACAGACGGCCTGGATGGCCTCCAGCTGGCCCTGGCGGAACTGCGCGTCGGCGTTGCCCGAGCCGGCACGCAGGAGCTCAAGGGCGCGGGTGTGCTGGAAAATCTCCGTAGCCATCAGGGAATCTCCACCCCAGCAGGCCACAGAACAGCGGAGACATCAAGCCCTACACCATGAGTTACTCCAACATTGAGGCGATCCTGGATGACGGTGGCGACATCACGGTGGGCCGGGTGGCTGGCGAGTGTGTGGCAGCCGCCAGCACCAGCTACGACTGTCCAGTGATGCTGGTGCGCCGCGACGGCGAAACGTTTGCTGCCTTGCTCAAGCGGCTGGACCGCTCGATCGGCAAGGCCTGGGACACCGAAACACCCATCGACGAGTTCAACGGCTGAGGGATTCTGTATCAGGCGGTGATGACGTTCTGATCTGGCACTGTGCAGTCACGATGTCAGTGGAATGCTGCTCCCTCTGTGCAACGTAGCCGCTCCCCAACTGGGTTCTGATCGAACAGCGGCGCCAGCGTGAACCGGAATTGTGGTGCATCTCATCGTGGAGTTCAGGGAACACGCACGCCTCCGGAGGCGATCTCCGAGCTGCCACAGGACAATGAAGGCGACTTGATGGAAAGGCCTGGTGGCGCAGCAGCCGGCCTACGGCAGCCTGCAGGCGGCGGTGCCCCTCGACAAGGAGCGTGGGCTGGCGATGCTCACCGGCCAGCTGTTGCTGGCCGTGCTGGAGCTGGCTCTGCCAGTGAAAGTGCAGGCGCTGCAGCAGCTGCAGAGTCAGGGCCGTCACCTGCGGGCCCAGCAGCGGGAGGAGCCTGATGACCTGCAGCTGGCCCGCCAGGAAATCGAAGGGCTGCTGCAGCAGATCCAGCCGGAGCCCTACAAGTTCTACGAGCGCTGGGAGGTGCTGCTGAGTACGGAGCGCGGCACCCGGCGGACGGCGGTTCTGATCCACGACCTCTGGCGCCACCTGCCAGAGCAGGTACGGCTGCGGCCTGAGGGCTCCGGAGATCTCCGCCGCCTCACCGGACTGCTGCAGGAAACCCGGGGGCTGTGCATCAAGCTCCAGCAGGACCGCCATCACGCCTCCCACTCCAAGGCCGATACGGCCTTCCACTCGTTGTCCTGGCATGCCGCGGTGCTGCGGCTGGCTGAGATGCCTGCGGAACTGAGGACCAGCGGGCAGATGATCCTGGAGACAGCCATCACGATCCCAGTGCCAGTCCGGGCTGGCCTGGAGCAGGCCTTGGAGGTGCTGAATGGAGTCGAGGCACAACCGCTGCTGGGCCATGTGGAGCGATCGTTTGTGCAGCTGGCTAGGGAGCGCACGGGCCTTGCTGATCGTTGGAGTCAGATCCATCCCCCCGCATCGGACACGGCCTCCCAGTGGCAGGCTGAGGAACTCACCAACCTGCGGGAGGAGCTGGCGATCCTGCACGATCGATTCGCTTCGCTCAGTGGTGCCATCGGCCCCGTGCTCAATCGCCTCAGCGACGACATGGAGAGCATCTCCGCTCAGCTGCGGGAGCTGATGGTGTTATCGGCCCAGACGCAGATGGCTGTGCGGCAAGCTGGCCCTGAGGCTCCTACGGATGATGCGGCTGCACTGGAGAGTGTGCGCAGCGCCTACCAGCAGCTGCAGGCCCTACGCAGTGAAATCTTTCAGGAGGTCAGCCAACTGGAGCCTGCGTTCCGGTTCTACCACTGCATCATCTACCGGGAGCTGATCGTGCAGGCGCTGCGGCAACGGGTGCTGCGTTTCGAGGAGCTGCTGGAGCTGTCCCGACGCACCATCCTTCAGAAGACCCTGCGGAGTGCTGGAGATCCTGATCTGGCCTCCAGGATGATCGACTGCCAGGCCGAACGGTTTGGCGATCGAAT
The DNA here is from genome assembly GCA_046498125.1 of Prochlorococcaceae cyanobacterium. GTDB lineage: Bacteria > Cyanobacteriota > Cyanobacteriia > PCC-6307 > Cyanobiaceae > NIES-981. Next base: position 5,374 of record JAWOBH010000117.1, read on the forward strand.
CCAGGCCATTCTGGATCGCATCTGTTACCCCTCAGGGCCTATTGACAGTCGCGATCTGGTTGGTCACGAGGACTGAGGGGCTCCTCGATCGGCACCAGGGCCGGGGGATGCCGATGGATCAGGCGATTGAAGTGCTGCCACACGGCATCGGCACGGTTGCCATGGCGGAAGTGAATGCCGAGCTCGCAGTTGTCGAACTGGGCGCTGTCGCTCAGGTTGGCGCTGGTGACGAGCAATTCGGTGTCGGCCACGCAGCACTTGACGTGGAAGACCGTGGGTCGATCGCGCCCCAAATCCAGCGCGCGGGGATCGAAGTAGCCAACGGGGCGGCGCATGGTTGGATCCCAGAGCGAACGCCAGGGGCCCTGGGCAAAAGCGTCGCGCAGTTGGTCGGCCACCACGGTGCTCCCTCGCGGCCGGGGGATGTTGACCACCAGGCGTGCCTCCAGCTCTGGGCATGACTCCAGCCGCTCCTGGATGCGCTCCAGCAACTCCGCGATGAAGCCGCCCCGCCAGATGTTGAAGGTGGTGATCAGTAGCCGCTGCTCGCAGCGCTCCACCATCTCGCGGATCAGCACCGCCTGATCGCGGGTGATGTCGCCGGCTCCGCCGTGAGGCCCGGACCACACCAGCTCGGCTTCTCCTGCCCCCTGCTGTTGCCGTTGCTCGAGCACCAGGTCAATGGCCAGCTCGAGGCTGCCGTTGCTGCCGCCTCGATCCCCCCAGTTGTGCAGCCAGGTGAGAAGGTCCCGGCGCAACTGGGGCCGATCGCTGGCGATCTGGTGCTGGCTGAGGGCGGCTTCTCCCGGTGGCACCGGCAGGTTGCGGATGCAGGCAGCCAGGCGCTGCAGCTCCCCGGTGGTGAGGGCCAGCAGGGGCTGGCTCATGGCAGCTGGCCGGGGAAGAAGGCGGCGTCCGCCACATCGAGGGTGGGCACCACGAAGGCGCGATCGAGAAACTGGTTGCGCTGCTCGCAGCTGGTTTCGGCGATCAGCAGGCAGCCGTGACAGGCGGCGCCGTGGCTGTAGCGCTTCTCGAGATCACTCTCGGGGTGGTGCATGGAGCAGAAGGGGTCGTTGGAGCAGAGCCGTCCCCGCTCCAGAGCGGCCGCCACCAGCCGATCCATGCGATCGGCCAGGGAAACAAGCCCGCCCAGGGTGCCTTCTGAACCGCTGCCGTGACGTGGACCCCAGAAACTGAACCAGTCCTTATGAGAGCTTCCC
>JAWOBH010000188.1:0-6147 GCA_046498125.1 Prochlorococcaceae cyanobacterium
TGCTCTCGGCCCAGCCCAGCCGGGCGGTGGCCCTGCTGGAGGAGCACGACTGCATCGCCCGCTTCGTGCCCAACCCCGGCTCTTGAGGGCCACCGGCGTGTGCTGCTCCAGCAGCCGCTCGATCGCCGGCGTGTCGCCGGGGTTGGGCACGAAGCGGGCGATGCAGTCGTGCTCCTCCAGCAGGGCCACCGCCCGGCTGGGCTGGGCCGAGAGCAGCCACACCCGCGCCCGTTCGGCCTGGAAGTCCTTGATCAGCCCCGCCAGCTTGCCGAAGGCGTTGGGATAGGCCGGCACCGGCCGGCTGGCCAGATCGAAGCTGTTGGCGTGGCCGTCGCTCTCGTGCAGCTCGGCCAGATCGAAACCGTTGAAGCGCTCGCTCGCCTCCGCCAGGGCCTCGGCTGGCGGTCGCTGCAGCAGCGCCGGCAGCATCCCCCCCAGCTCGGTCTCGAGCTCGGCGGCCACCTCCCGGTGGTGCTCGATCACGTGGTCGAACCACTGCTGGCCGTGGGCCAGGGCCGCCCGCCGCTCGTCGATCGCCACCAGGGTGGCGGCGGGCAGGTAGTCGAGCAGGCAGGCGGGGCGCCCCCAGGCCAGCCCCATCAGCCGCCGCAGTCCCTCCGGCGAGCCCCCCTCCAGCAGCTGCTCCAGCGCCGCCGGCGCCAGCAGGGTGTCCAGCTCGTCGGGCATGGACTCCCGCAGGGCCGCGGCCACCAGCGGTCCGTAGCCGGTGGGGGTGAGGCGCAGCACCGTGATCGGATCGAGGGAGCGCTGGCTGGCGGGGTCGAACTCCCGCAGCTTCTCCAGCTCCTCGCCGAAGAACTCCAGCCGCACCGGCAGCTCGGCGCTCACCGGAAACACGTCGACGATGTCGCCGCGGCGGCTCCAGGTGCCCTCCTGCTCGATCGTGTTCACCCGCTCGTACCCCAGCCGGGTGAGGGTGTGGCCCAGCTCCTCGAGATCCAGGCTGGCCCCGCGGCGCAGGCTCAGGCACTGGGCCTGGAGCACGTCGGGTGGCGGCAGGTGGGGCTGCAGGGCCCGCTCGGTGGCCACGATCGCCAGGCCTGAAGCGCCCCCGTTCCGCTCCGCGCCCCCGCTCTGCTCGGCGGGGCCGCTGCCGTCCAGCAGTTCGCTGAGCACCTGCAGCTGGCCCCAGGTGATCTCGCTGGTGGGGTCAAAGGGCTCGTAGGGGCTGGCCTCGCTGGTGGGGTAGAGCTGGGTGCTGCGCCAGCCCATCAGCTCCAGCAGCGCCGCCCAGCGGCCCGCTTCCTCCAGGGTGGGCACCACCACCAGCAGCGGCGCGGGGGCCTCGCCGGCGGCTCCGCTCAGGCCCGCCAGGGCGCTGCTGATCAGGGCCCGCGCCGCCCGGCCGGCGCCGCTGAGCCGCAGCCGCTGGGGCCGGCGGGTGCGCTCCAGCACCTCCCCGGTGAGGGGCACCTGCTGCAGCTGGCGCACCAGGGGGGAGAGGGGCATGGGAGCGGGCGATCGGAGCACCCGATCTTCGCAATCGCCCGCTGGCCATCGCTGCCCGCGGCCGCCGCCGCGGGTCAGAATTGCTCCGTGGCCCGCTTCTTCTGCCCCCGTTGCCGCCATCGGCCGCAGGCGATGCGCCGCCGGCCCGATGGCGTGTGGCTGTGCCAGCACTGCGGCGGCCCCCTGCAGCGCCGGGTGCCGGCGGTGCCCCTGCTCCTGGGGGGCGTGCCGCTGGTGGCCGGCCTGCTGGTGGCTCTGGGCTTCGGCTTCGGCTCCCTGCCGTCGGGACCCCAGCGCCTGCAGCGCCTCACCGGCCTGGAGCTGCCACCGGTGGACGAGCTCAGCCTTGCCCTCGACCCCCCGGCCTCCCTGGCCTCCCTGGTGCCGCCCCCCACGGTGGCGGGACTGGAGGGGATCGACAAAACCACCCTGATGGACCGGCTGGCCCGGGCTGACGCCGCCTGGGTGCCCCGGGCCGAGCTCCTCCCCGATGGCCGCACCCGCTACCACTACAAGCGCCGCAGCGGTGATCCCCAGCTCTCGGTGGCTGAGATCCGCTCCCTGATCGTCAACCCCCCAAGCTTCGGCCGCGAGCGGCTGGGGATCACCGAACTGCTCGGGGTGCTGGGCGAGGTGGGCGTGCGCGTGCAGCTGAGCCAGCCCCGCAAGCTGGGTGCGGCCGGTGAGTGGGACCCCCGGGCCCGCAGCCTGCGCATCAAGCCGACGGTGGTGGACAGCGGCAGTGTGGAGTTCTTCCAGGTGCTCAACCACGAGGCCATCCATGTGGCCCAGAGCTGCCGCAACGGCCATGTGCGGGCCACCCCCAGGCCCCTGGGGATCAGCGAGCAGGTCCCGGCGGGACTGGCGCCGGTGCTGAACGATCCCCTCTACCGGCAGGCGTCGGAGCTGGAGCGCCAGCTGGAGCGGGAGGCCTACGCCAACCAGAACCTGGTGGGCTTCGGGGCGGATCGGGTGCGCCGCCACTGCCGCCTCGCCAGCCGGACGGCTGCCGGCAGCGCCGCTTCAGCCCCCGGTGCCGGTTGAGGGCAGCTGCAGCGGCGCCGGCTCCACAGCGGCGGCAGCGGGCGTCGCCGGGTTGATCAGGGCTTCCTCCAGCAGCATGTTGAACTGCAGCAACTGGGTGTCGCTCAGCTGCTGGCGGCTGGCCAGGGCGAAGTGCCGATCCAGGAAGCGGCGGCCGCGGCTGGCGTCCCAGCCCAGCTGGGCCAGCAGCTGGTCGCACTGGCTGAGCAGTTCGGCCCGCCGCAGGGGGACGGGGGCCTGGGCGGGATCGCTGCCGGTGGCCAGGCCCTGCAGCACCTCCAGGTAGGCCATCAGGTTGGTGAAGGTGGTGATGCGGCCCCTGCTGGGGTGGCCGAACGCCCGCTGCAGGTAGGTGGCCTCCTGCTCGCGCTGCCAGCCGATGCGCCGCAGCTGCAGATCGATCTGGGCCAGCTCGGCGCTCCAGTCCTCGGGATCGGGCGGTGGCTCTTCGGGTACGGCCTGCGGGGGGGGCGGCTGCGGCTGGGCTGCGGCCGGGGAGGCGGGCGGCGCCGGCAGCTCCGGGCCGGGGGGCCGCTGCGGCGGCGCTGGCTGGCGGCGGGGCTGGAGCAGCGGGGCATCGACCTCCGGGCCCGGTTCCCGATCCATCTCCCGATCCAGCTCCCGTGCACGGGCCGGGGCCGGATCCAGGCCGAGGCGCCGGCGCAGCCGCCCCACGGCCCGCTCCTCGGCCTCCTCCGCCGTGGCCGCTTCCCCCAGGGCGCTGCCCAGGGTCTCCCCCCGGCGCCGGGCACTCACCTCCACCACCCGCGCCCCGGGTTCGGCATGAACCAGCCGCGCCACCAGCTCCAGCACCAGCTCCGGCACCACCTCCATCGCCACCCGCGCTCGGACGCTCCAGTCAAGCGCCCTTCCTAGAGTGGTGTCCCCCGCTGAACGAGATGGAAGCCGGCACGATCGACACGCTCACCCCGGTGCTGCAGTCGGCGGATCAGTGGCACGAAATCCTGCTGCTGCTGCCCCTGCTGGTGGCCCTGGAGGCCGTGCTCTCGGCCGACAACGCCATCGCCCTGGCCGCCATCTCCCGCCGTCTTCACGACCGCTCCCGCCAGGAGATGGCCCTCAACCTGGGCCTGCTGCTGGCCCTGGTCTTCCGCATCGCCCTGATCCTGGCGGCCCGCTGGGTGCTCAACTTCTGGCCCCTGCAGCTGGCCGCCTCCGCCTACCTGCTCTGGCTCTGCGGCCGCCACCTGGTGCTGGTGTTCAGCGGCAGGGAGGAAGGGCTGGAAGCCGATGAATGCAGCGCCGATGCCGGCTTGCCCCATCCCTCCGGCCATGCCCACGAGCACCTCACGGTGGGCCTCGGCAGCGTGATCGGCACCCTGGCGCTCACCGATCTGGCCTTCTCCCTCGACAGCGTGGCCGCGGCGGTGGCGGTGAGCGATCGCATCGGCCTGGTGATCGCCGGTGGCGTCATCGGTGTGATCGCCCTGCGGCTCACCGCCGAGCTGTTCATCCGCTGGCTGGAGGTGTATCGCCACCTGGAAACCGCCGGCTATCTGGCGGTGGGGCTGGTGGGCGTGCGCCTGTTGCTGCGCCTGGGCCTGCCCGATCTGGTGCCCCCCGAGTGGGTGCTGCTGACTCTGGTGGCGGCCCTGTTCCTGTGGGGCTTCTCCGCGCGCAACCCCGCCCCCGGCGGGATCAAGCCCACCCTGGCGGAAGCCGATTGAGGGGGCCGGTGATGCGGGTGGAGCTGCGTGAGATCGCCACCGACCAGCTGCTCGATTCCCTCGAGGTGGGCGCCCTCAGCGAGGTGCCCCAGCCGGGCCGCTGGCTGGAGTGCGGCGCGCGCAGCTTTCTGGTGCTGCAGCGCCGCCACCGCTACCGGCTGCGCAGCGGCCGCTACGAGCTGGCGACGGTGGCGTTGCAGGTGAAGCAGCAGCGCCGCCCCAGCGATGCCCGCCGCTGGGCTGGCGGCTGGGTGATCGGCGATCCCCTCTGCCGCTTCAACGCCCGCAGCCCACTGCTGCGCTGCGCCGTTCTGCCCGAGGGACCCTGCGAGCGCTGCGGCCATTTTCTTCCGGTGGCCGCCCCGCTGCCCTGATGGCGGCCGGCCCGCCAACGCCTGAGGGACTGATCCCGCCCGAGGCCCTGCGCTGGCACCGCTGCCTGCGGGTGCGCGGCCATGGGGTGGCCTCAGGCCAGGCGGCCGCCAGTCCCTACCCCGCCGGCACCATCGCCCTGCAGAGCCCCCACTTCGCACGCCTGGGCCTGGATCTCTCCGCCTGTCACCCCGCCACCCTCAACCTGCGCGTGCCCGGGGGCCGCTGGCAGCTCCAGCAGCCCGCCTGGCATGTGGAGCGGCTGCGCTGGACCTCCCTGCACCCGCCGGAAACGTTCTCCTTCTGGCCCTGTCTGCTGCGCTGGCCCGCCACGCCGTCCTGCCCCGGGCCGCAGGCCCCCCTGGCGGGCTGGATCTACCGGCCCGATCCGGCCACCAAGGCCCGACACCACCAGCCCTCCGACCAACTGGAGGTGCTGGCCCCCTGGATCGGGGCGGTGGAGCAGGGGCTGCCCCTGGAGCTGGGGGTGGATGGCCGCCATTGCCGCCTGATCCCCACAGCGGCCCTGCGCGGGCGGGTGCTGGAGTTCCTCAAGTTCCGGGTGCTGGCGGCCCAGGACCGTTTCTTCACCGGGTTCCAGGGGCCCGAGGCGGCCTCCGCCCTGCGCCGCTGGCTGGTCTCCCAGGGCTGCGGCGATGGGCTCGAGCTCGACGACGGCGAGCTGCTGGCGGTGCTGCAGACCGCCCGGGAGCTCTACCTGGACGGCTGACCACCCCGGTTGCCCTTCGTAGGGTGTGGCGGAACCTCAGCGCCAGTCCCCATCACCAGCACCACCCCCAGCATCCGGCGGCGGCGCCGGCCCACCGGCCAGCGCCCGGCCCAGGCCGCCAGCCCCCAGCCGGCGCCAGCGGTGCGCCAGAGCCCGCCGGCCGCCGCCGATCCCGCCCTCGCCGCCCCCTTCGCCGCCCTGGGGCTGGGACAGCCGATCGTGCAGGCGGTGGCCAGCAAGGGCTACACCCAGCCGTCGCCGATCCAGCTGCAGTGCATCCCGGCGGTGCTGGAGGGCCGCGATGTGATGGCCGCCGCCCAGACCGGCACCGGCAAGACCGCCGGCTTCACCCTGCCGATGCTGGAGCGGCTGCGCCACGGCCCCCACGCCCGCGGCGGCGTGGTGCGGTCCCTGGTGCTCACCCCCACCCGTGAGCTGGCCGCCCAGGTGGCGGAGAACGTGGCCGCCTATGGGCGCTTCCTCGACCTGCGCAGCGATGTGGTGTTCGGCGGCGTCAAGATCAACCCCCAGATCAACCGTCTGCGGGCCGGCGCCGATGTGCTCGTGGCCACGCCGGGCCGGCTGATCGATCTGCAGCAGCAGGGTGCCCTCCGCCTCGACCGGATCGAGATCCTGGTGCTGGATGAGGCCGACCGGATGCTCGACATGGGCTTCATCCGCGACATCCGCCGGCTGCTGGCCCTGATGCCGCCCAAGCGCCAGAACCTGATGTTCTCGGCCACCTTCAGCGGCCCGATCAAGGCGCTGGCCCACGGTCTGCTCCATCAGCCGGTGCAGCTGCAGGCGACGCCGGAAAACCAGGCCGCCCCCACGGTGGAGCAC
>JAWOBH010000194.1:0-14215 GCA_046498125.1 Prochlorococcaceae cyanobacterium
GCTCCGCAGCAGCATCACACCCTCGGGCATCACCTCGGGGCGCAGCAGGGTTTGGCCGAGGCGATAGCGACGCCGCTCCAACAGCGCCTCCAGTCCCTCGAGCACCTCAGCAGGCAGCCGCTCGAACGGGCGAACGGCGCTGAGCAGCTGATCGTCGTGCTGGTGCTGGGATCTCGAGGTCGACGCCGTCATGGAGCAGGATTGTCGGTTAGAGGAGCGGGAGCCATCATCTCGTCGCCGGCCATGAGCAGATCTACTTGTGCCTGAAACCAGATCTGGAAGAGTTCATCCACCATTCGGGCGCGCATGGCCTTATCAAGTTGAGCAGGAAAGCGTTCTTCCAACCGCAGCAAAAGCCACACATCTCCCACTTCAAAAGGTGGCCACAACTGGCCTGGGCGGCCAACCCGCAGGCGCTCAGTGAGGGCGGGATGGCCAGAGCTGACGGCGACCGGACCCACCAGGCCGCGGGTGGCGCGCTCTTTGCCCTGGCTGTAGGCGGCGACCAGGGATGGGAAATCGGCCTCACCCTCCACCAGCTGGGTGTGGAGTTCTTCCGCCAATTCCCGATCCGCCACCCGCAGGAGCGAATAGGTCACCTGGTCAAGATCGAGCTTGCGTTCGAGAAAGCGGATTTCGGCCTCATCGCCGTAGCGCTGCAGGCCGTAGCGACGGACGCGCTCGGCCTTGGTGGCGAAGTAGCGCAGATCATCAACCGACCAGCCCTTCTGCTTCAGCCAGCGGCCCAGGGCTTGGTCACTGTTCACGCCCTCGCCTTCGAGGTAGGCGCGCATCAGGGCGTTCTCCTCCTCCGGCTGCATCACCACAATGCGGGCCACCCGATCGAGCACCACGCCCTGGGCCAGCGCCAGGGCCACTCCCTGCTGGCGTAGCAGCCTGTTGGTTTCCTCCACGGAAAGGATGGGCCGGTCAGGGGCGATGGCGATCACAGCCGGAGGTGTGACGCCGGTGAGGGGAGTGGTCATCGGCGCACTGGCAGATCGATGCACTGAAAAGCACGGGCCATCAACTCGAGCCCGCGATCGCGTGAATAGTGCTCCTGGGCATGGCGCCGGGCGGCCTCGCTGGTGCGGCTCCAGAGCTCATCGTCGACAAGCAGGTTGCTGATGGACGTGAACCAGGCCTCGGGATCAGCCGCGAGGAACACCTCCAGCCCATGGCGCAGGCCGGTGGCCTCGGCCGCCACCGGGCTGAGCACCTGGGGGATGCCGTGGGCGAGGGCGGCGATCACCTTGCCCTTGATGCCGGCACCCGCACGCAGAGGCGCGATGAAGATGCGATGGCGCTCATAGACCACGGAGGCGTCACTCACCCAGCCATGAGCCCGCACCCCTGGAATCTGCCCCCATGCAGCCTGAAGGTCGGCGGCGAGCCCGCTGCCGTAGAGATGAAGCTCGAGGTGGGGAATTCTCTCCCGCAAGCCCGGCCATACATCCGCCAGGAACGATTCCACCGCGTCGCGGTTGGGTGGGTGCTGATAGCTCCCGAGAAACGTGATCCCGGAGCGGCTGGCCAGAGGGGCCGGTTGCTGGCACAATTCCACCACCCAGGGGCAGAGTGACGTGGTGGCCTGGCCAAGGGTTTCAGCGGCGATGACGGCCTGCTCCACCTCGCTGTAGCTGAGGGTGAGGTTCACCGCGGCAATCGCCTCGAGCTCCTGACGGCGAGTTTCCTGCACAGCGGCCAGGGCCTGCCTGGCGGCCTCGCCACTGAGGCCGGCGGTCTGCACCTGGCGCAGCTCGCGCAGGTAGTGGAGATCGGCGTTGCAGAACACCAGCTTGGCGCGGGGGGCGAATTCGCGAAGCAGCGACAGGCTGTCGCGCACGGTGTTGTAGCGGGTGAGATAGATGAGATCGAATTCGCTGCCCCGCTCGCGCAGGAACTGTTCCAGGGAGAGCACGAAGGGGGCGTGGATGGCCTCGATGCCCCGGCGCTGCAGGGCTTCGGTGTAGTCGCCCAGCCAGGCCAGGTTGGCGGGCATGAAGGTGACCTTGTAGCCGAGCGCCTGCACCAGCTCCATCTCCACCAAGGCGGCGTGGCTGCCGGCGTCGCGGTCGGGCCGGGGGGTGCCGTGGTCGAGGAACAGGGCGCGGCCAATGATGCCGCGATCTTTGATCAATTCGGCGGCCTCGAAGCTGGGCTGGCGTTCGCCCTCGAAGGCATCGGCCCACTTGCGCTGGAACTGAGGGGCGTGGAGGGTTTGGAAGCGCTTGAGGCCCTCGCTGGTGGCGGGGTCGGCGTCGGTGCCGCAGCTGAGGCCTTCGTGGTGGATCACGCGGCTGAGGGCGGCGTAGCGCACTGTGAACCCCGCCTGACGCACCTTGAAAGCCAGATCGGTGTCCTCGTAGTACGCGGGAGAGAACTCGGGGCTGAAGCCGCCCACCTGGTTCCAGAGCTCGCGGCGGATGGCGAGGGCGGCGCCGCTCACATAGTCGGCCTGGCGGGTGTAGGCCACGCCGGGATGGTGAGGGTTGCGGCCCCGGCCGTAGTTCCAGGGCTCGCCGTTGCCCCACACGATGCCGCCGGCCTCCTGGAGGCGGCCGTCGGGGTAGATCAGCTGGGAGCCGGTCATGCCGGTGTCGGGCCAGCGTTCGAAGGGCTCGAGCAGCTCCTCCAGCCAGAGGCAGCAGGGCTCGGTGTCGTTGTTGAGCAGCACGACAAACTCGGCACGCGCCGCCGCCACGCCACTATGACAAGCCTGGTTGAAGCCACGAGCGCAGTCGTGGCGAACCACATGGACACCGGGGGCCTCCTGGCCGAGGAAGTCGGACGTTCCATCGCCGGAGCCGTCGTCAACGACGATCAGCTCGAAGGGCACGCCGGTGGGGGCGTAGGCCAGCGCCGCCAGGCAGCGACGGGTGACGGCGTACTTGTTATGCACCGGCACCACGATCGACACACGGGGCTCAGGGCTGAGGGGCAGGCAGAGGGGCTGACGGGCCACCGGTGTACCCATCGGACCTGACTCCTGATCGGCGGCGGCATTGGCCGGCGGCTCCAGGGGGCTGCTGAGGATCCGCTGCAGCAGGGGCAGATCAGACGGCAGGGGGGTGCCCCGACTGTCGGCCCAGTGCAGCCAGGTGGTGAGGCTGCGGTGATGCTCGCGGGCCAGGGGGTTGAGGTGGTGAGGAAGGGGCGATCGGCTGTGCTCCAGCAGCGCTGGCCAGGGGGTGATCTGGAAGGAGGTGATCTCGATGCTTTCGGCGTGGCAGGTGCCACTGCCATCCCAAAGGCTGAAATGATGGGGTCGGCCGTCGCAGCAGGCGGGGGAAAGTGGAAAGCAGAACTGGCTCCTGGCATCACTGCAAACCGGGCCGATGGGGTTGCCATCGAGATGAAGCTCCAGCTCCAGATCAGCGGGCGCCCAGCCACTGAGGACGGGCCCCTGGAGGGGATGAAAGCCCACTGAGGGAGCCGTGTGCCGGCGGCTGAGCCGCTCCAGAGCCCGGTACACGTCGTCATCAACCCGCAGAGGGCTGCCGGGCAGTTCGAGAGGCGGATCGACCAGGGCCTCTGCGCGCAGCACCAGGCCGGTGCTGTGGGGGGGCAGATCGAAACCCAAACCGGCGCCAAGGCTGAAGCCACAGGGCTGGTTCACCCCCTGATCGTGTAGGTCGGCCCGGGGCTGACTGGCCGATAGATCAGCCAGATGCCAGCGGCTGCCAGGCTTGAGCAGATCTTCAAGGCGGAGTCGAACCTGGATCGGCGCCGGATCGGCATCGGCTCCCGCGGGCGAAACCAGCATGGCCCACCCCGCCAGGCTGCCATCGGGGCGGACTCCGTCAAAATTGGCCACCACCTCCTCCTGCTGGGCCAAGTTGAAGACTTGGGCGGCAGTGGGAGACACCAGCCAGTCCGCTTCTGAAATCCCAGCCTTTAGGGCTTCCATTGCATACAGTCTTTGACGGAGATGCAACCGGGTATCAAGCAGCCGTCAAGGGCTCAGCAGGGCCGAAGTTCGCGATGAGCAGTCCCGCCCCCTGAACGGCTACACCCCCAGGGCCCATTAGAAGTCAGGCTGAGCTCTGTGCCTGATTCGGTTCTTGCCTGCCCAACACTGACAGAAGCCCCCTGATGTCATGTGAGAGAGCGGCCAGGCCCTCGGTGATCGACCAGTAGCCGTCGAGCCGCAGGGCGTTCATGGCAAGGCTTCTGAGGGTGGCCATGATCTGCACTCCGTTGCTCTCGCGGTAGCGGTGCGCGTCCTCCCTGAGTTGGGTGTCGCGGGGCCAGTGCCAGGAGTTCTCGATTGCCCAGCGGTCGCGCACGTGCTGCAGCAGTGCTTTTGCGCTCGTGCGCAAACTCGAGCCGTAGTAACGGGTCTCGTCGACGGCCTTGCCATCGCGGCTGCCTTTGCAGCGCACCGCCAGGATCGTGGCGCTGCCCGGCCAGTTTTCCGCCACCCACTCTGGGGCGGGCATGCCCCGCAACGTCCAGGTGAGGTCTCGGCCGCGTTTGCGTTCACGGTTGCTGGCTTGCCACGGCGTCTTGCGGCCATAGGTCAGGCGGTCCTTGATCACCTGCGAAACCTTGCGGCGACTGTGTTTCACCGCAATCAGGAAGTCGGCGCCACGCTGCTCGAGGTAGAGGAAAAAGGGCGGTTTGCATGCAGCGCGTCGGCCTGTACCAGCAAGCCGTTGAGATCAACGCGATCCAACAGCTGGCGCAAGGGCGCGATCTCGCCTCCGGCATCGGTGGCGTAGGTGTTTTGAGCGATCGCCACGCCCAGGGTGTTCGAGTAGATGCTCACCTGGGCGATAAAACGCGCTGCGCCGGAGGCGGTTTGGTCGATTGAACCCCGCAGGGTCTTGCCGTCGCACACCAGGGTGTCGACGGTCTCGGTTACGCCAGGCTGGGCTGCTATCCATTGCTGCAGCAGAGCCTCGAACCCGTCGACATCGAGCTGAGAGAGGCGCAGCCGGAAGGTCGAGTCCGACGGCGGGTTGGCCACATGGGTGCCGAGCAGCTCGTTGAGGGTCTTGCGGTGGCGCTTTGCAAAACGCTCCATCCCGAGCAGCGAACCCTGGTTGCTGAGGATGGCCAGGATCGCCACCAGCAGCATCCACCACTGCGGGTAGCGAATCCCCCGACGCAGACGGCAATCGGGAAGCGCCTTGAGGAAGCTGATCAGATCGGTTGCAGCGGCTGGGTTCTCGAGCGATGAGGGCAAGAGATTGGGGCGAGACCTGCGCACCAAACCGGAGCTGAATGCCGCGCGCCAGGGCTACTGGGACACACTTCTAATAGGCCCTGGCTACACCCCAGGTTTACCCCAGACTGGCCTTACCGTGCGCTTCAGCCCACAAGCGACCAGCACAGGGCAGCACTCATCAGTGGGCAGCACTCATCAGTCCTGTATGCCCTCCTCAGGCTGCCCGCTGGTGCAGCCGGCCATGGCAGGGTGTGTAGGACGCAGTCCATGGTTGTGCCGCCGCTGCAAGCCGACTGTGCAAAGCGACTGTGCAAAGCGACTGTGATCTCAGAGGCAGTTGCGCTAATCTACGCTGGTTCAATGATCACGATTACACAGCCAGCCACCAAAGACCAGCATCACCATTCTTGTTTCTCATCATCTCGCAGACCGTGCAGCAGCTCAGCGATCAGCTCGAAACCAGCAGCCAGCTCGCGCTGAAGACACAACAGCTCCTCAAGAAACTTCTCAAGCATCTGGAACAAGGAGATGATCATGTTTCCGTTTTGGAAATTGCTGAAGTGCGCTACTGCTTCGGGATGCTCTATCTAGAATATCCTGAGTATGAATCGCAGATCCAGCAAGAAGAACGGTCTTCGCTGATTACCATCAATAGTGAGGTCGTCAAGAGGCTTCAGCAAGAAGCGGCTGATCTGGATGCGGCACGCCTGAGAGGCCAGCTAGCGATAGAGGCCCTGGAGATTGCCACCAGGATTCGAGAGCTCTCGTCTGCGGTGCCCCCCTGGCTGGACGTGCTTGAGCTCACCATCACCAGGCTGGGAGCATTGCATTGGAGACGGCTGCGGGAGCAGGCAACCGATCCTGGCGAGGGCATGGCAGCTCGAGCTGAACTGCAGCTTCTGGCTGGCTTCGCCCAGCGCATCGATCCCGTGCCAGCGTGGGTATCGGACGACCTCAACAAGCTGCTGCAGCTGCAGTGGCAACAGGCCTGCGAACAGAAGTCGGCCAGCCGCCGAGAAGCAGTGCTGCAAACCTGTGCGGAGATCGCCGGCAAGATCAAGCTAGACCCGGAGCTCAAGGCCAGCATTGCCACAACGCCCCAGCAGGACAGCACCGCGGAGGCCAAGGGTCTCACGGATGCGGAAACCAGCGCGCTGGAAAACCAGCTCCGCGACATCGTGGGTGATTGGATGGAGCAGGCACGGCTGAATTCCTTGGTGGCTGAGCTGGGCCTGGTGTATGTGCCTGGGGCTCGGATCGCCCCCCACCATCGGCAGCAACTGGAACTGAATCTGGCGGCGATCCAGGGTGCCGATCAGGAACACCAGCACGTGGTGGCCTGCGAGCGGATGATCGAGGTGTTCTTCGAAGCGTTGAAGGGTTGTCCTGAGTCCAGCCAGTTCAGGCTCCGCGAACCGGTTTCATCGCTGTTCGAATCCCTCAGCCATGCTTGGAGAACGGGTGAGCAGGTGAATCTCGCCACCCTGGCCGTGCTCAGCGAAGCAATCACGAGCTGGAACCGCTGCGGAGGACCAGGGGCACTGGGGGCTCAACCACAGTCTGCCAGGTGGCCCGTGGCCCAGCTGGCTGAAGGGATGAGCATCGTTGTTCCAACCCGCTTGGAGATTGCGGCTCTGCAGTGCGTGCTGCACCACCCCGTCGACGCGATCGAAGACACGCTGGCTGCCATCCGGCGCAACCATCACAACAGGGAGTGGATGACCAACGAGCCGCAGCAGGGCTGGTGGAGGACGGTGAATCCGGACGTTCAGCTACGACTGCTGCATACCCGGGCTGGATTTTATGCCAGTGCTCTGGCGCCCATGGAATGTGTGAACCAATGGAGCAGGGGCATGTTTTCCGCCCTGCTGAACCTTCAGGTGGTGGGGGTCGAGATCGGGCCGTGGTTTTATGCGGCCGCCCAGAAGGTATTTGAGGAAACCGGACGGGTGATGGAGCTGCACCGTTGGCCCGAGCATCAGCGCATCTACAATTTCCTGGCCGGACGGGAAGTGCTGGTGATCACACCACTGGCGGAACAGGTGGAAAGCCAGCACCGGTCCGGCAAGGCCTTTGCTTTGTTTGATGATCTCAGCATCCAACCCTATGGGTTGCGGTGTATGCAAGCGCCGATCTCCATCTGGCCCAACCGCCCCCACTCGGGATTCACCGAAAGCCTGCAGCAGTGCCTGAATCAAATCGACGAGATCTATCAAGAACTGCCCTTTTCTGTACTGATTGCCAGTGCCGGGTCTTACAGCCTGCCCATTTGCGATGCCGTGCAGGCCCGCTATGGCGTGAGCTGCCTGCGCGATGATGCTGTTATGCATGGATATTTCGGCATCAGTTCAGAGCACACGGCCAACTGGCGCCACGAACGTAGGAAGGCTGAGAACTGGATCCACTGCCCAGACCTTGACCGTTGGATCGGGCGGGGCTGACACCACGACTTCCGGAACGGGGCAAACGCTCAATCCTGCATGGAGGATTTCGATCTGGAAGCGCGATCGAACGAACCCAGACCGAAGCCAGACAGAAGCCAGACAGAAGCCAGACAGAAGGCAGGCTGTGTTGACGATCCTCATCCGGGAACTAAAGCAAGTTAAAACACGCTCGAACAGGGTAAAATACCGAGCAGATTGACAAGGATCCAAGGTCTCATCATGGCGATCACGTTTTCTCAGGTGGGATCGTTTCAGGGTGTGCAGGGGGGAGCCGTGGTGCTCACCAATCCCACCTCCCTGGCCTTCGGGCCCGACGGCCGGCTGTACGTGAGCGAGCAGGACGGCACCATCAATGCCTTCGCCGTTGATCTTCAGAACGGCCAGTTCGTGGCGACGTCCCACGAGGAACTGACCCTTGCTGGTGGCGGCGGAGTGGTGAAGTCGATCATCAATCACAACGATGACGGCGCCAAGAACCTCGCCATTACCAACCGCCAGGTTACGGGGATGCTGGTGACAGGTACGGCCACCAACCCGGTTGTCTACATCAGCTCCAGCGATCCACGCATTGCCGTTAATAACGACTCCAATCTCGATACAAATTCCGGAGTTGTGAGCCGTGCCATCTGGACCGGGAGCACCTGGGAGGTGGTCGACCTGGTGCGGGGATTGCCGAGATCCGAGGAGAACCATTCCGTGAATGGGATGGTGCTCAGCCCTGATGGCAGCAAGCTATACCTCAGCGTGGGTGGAAATACAAACAACGGCGCGCCATCACAGTTCTTCGCCAACACCGGTGAATATGTCCTTTCCGGTACGGTACTGGAGATCGATCTGGTCGACCTCGACTCAAGACCGCTGCTCACCGATCCCGCCGCTGGCCTGGTGGATGGAAGCGCCGTGGCACGAAACTACATCTATGATCTGCCAACCCTCGATGACCCTAGCGTTCCCAACGACGGCATTCAGGAAACACCAGATGGGCTCGATGTTGCCGGACCTTGGGGGGGAAATGATGGCCTGAACATGGCCATTCTCCCTGCGGATGCTCCTTTGCGAGTCTATGCCGATGGTTTCCGAAATGCCTACGACCTGGTCGTCACGAGCAACGGCAATCTCTACACGCTAGACAACGGCTCGAACAACAATCTCGGCGGCGATCCCGTGTTCGTGGATGGAGAGCCAACAAACCAGATCAACAACGGCGGCAGCGGTGCCCCTGAGCCTCTGTTCCTGATCCAGGAGGGTGGGTATTACGGCCACCCAGCTCCTGTGCGTTCCAATCAGTCGTTGGAATGGACGGCATGGGACGACAGCGGTAATCCCGATGCCGCTCTGTCGGTGAACACGGTTGCGGATCTTTCCGGCCGTGTGCCCACCTCACTGGGGATCCCCAGCGGATTTCTGATCGATCCGAGTCGCTTCAGCGGCGATCCAGGGAGGCTGGCCCAGAGCGGCATCCGGGTGCCCTTCAACTCACCGGATAGTCCATCAATCGTGAACATCGGCTCATCCAGCAATGGCCTGGCCGAGTACACCAATGGTTCGGTGTTTGGCGGTGCCCTCGATGGCGCCCTGATGGTTGCTCAGTTCAATGGCAACATCACCCTGCTGAACGTCAACGAGGCTGGCACGGCCCTAGATCCGCTGGTCTCTCCAGGTCCGGATGGGATCCTCAACACCGCAGATGATGTGGTGCTGGCCAGCACTGGTGTCTACTCGCTGATCACCGGTCTGAGCACCCCCCTGGATGTGATCGAAGGGCCCAACGGCACGATCTGGGTGGCGGAAATCGGTGGCGATGCCATCAAGGTATTCGCGCCGGCAGAGGGCCCCGCTGCTGTCAATCCTGATTTCGACAACGACGGCATTCCCAACGCTCTGGACCCATTCACCCGCGACCGGGAGAATGGAACCGGCACCACCCTCCTGCCCGGCCAGTCTCTGCTCTGGGATTTCGATCCCAACCAGGATGGTAACCGGCCAGGGCCCAACGGCTACGGAGGTGGTGTCACGGGCGTGATGGTGAATGGCGCCACTGATTATGAGGTTTTTTTCCAGGAGCCCTCCCCTCGAAACAATCAGGTGGTGAACCTCGACAACGTGAAGTTCACCACGGCGGCGGGCGGCGGCACCATTGTGGTGGAGGAGGCGTCCAACGGCGACCCCCTGGGCAACCAGAACGACGGCACTTTTCTGTTTCACACAGGGTTGGCTGTTTCCCCCAGTACAGATCTGTTGAGCATCCGCTGGAGTGTTGCCAATCCCGGCACAGACCTCAGTGGCGGCAATCAACAGATCGGTGGCTATGTCGGCACGGGAGATCAGAGCAGTTATCTCAAGATCGTGGCCACACAAGATCCCGGTGGGCAGATCCAGTTGCTGTTGGAAGATAATGATGTGGTGCTTGCTTCCAGCTTCCTGCAGGCTCCTGATCTGTTCAATGTGCCAGCCGATCAAACCACGATCGATTTCGAGCTTGCGGTGAATGTGGGCCTGGCCACTGCCACCGGCACGATCAGCTACCAAACCGCCACGGGCGAGCAGCAGAGCATCACCAGCCCCACCCTGTCTCTGGCTGACACCCAGCTGCTGGAGAGCATTCGCGGCAACGGCCAGGTGCTGGGCAAGCCCACGGCTCTGGCGGCTGGGTTGTTTGCCTCCAACACGGGCCAACCGGAGACCGAGAGTTTCCAGGCGGTGTTCCGCGAGCTGGAGATCAGCGGTGCCAGCAGCACAGCTGAGGAAGTGCTGTATCGGGTGAATGCGGGCGGCCCAGCCATCGCCGCCACAGATGCTGGCCCCAGCTGGGAAGCAGACACCGCCGCAACGCCCTCCGTCTACCTCGCCAGCACCGGCAGCAACTCCACCGCAAGCTTCCCTGCCGTGGCCCCGAGTTTCACACTGCCAGCCAGCGTGCCCGGAGCGCTTTTCGACAGCGAACGCTTTGACTTACCGGGAGGCACTGCCATGGGCTACGCCTTCCCCGTGGCCACTGGCCTCTATGACGTGCGCCTCTACATGGGCAATGGCTTCAGCGGTACCAGTGACATCGGCGAGCGGATCTTTGATGTGGCACTGGAGGGGGGTGTGCCCACCTGGCTGAGCGACATTGACCTGAGCAGTAAATTCGGCCACCTGGTGGGGGGTGTGCTGTCCACGCCGGTGTTTGTGGACGACGGCGCACTCAATATTGACTTCCTGCACGGTGTGCAGAACCCTCTGTTGAATGGCATCGAGATTCTGCGGCTGAACGATCAACCGGCAGCGATCGGCGAGGCGGTGCTGACGATCACCCAGGGCATCAACGATGTGCAGGTGTCCAATTTCCTAGCCAACTCGTTCCAGATCACCAACACCGGCGATCTCACGATTTCCAGGGTCACCCTGGATGTCACCGATGCGGTCTATTCCGACCTGGTGTACGACCCGTTTGGACTGGCAGGGGATTCCGTTGCCAAACCGCTCAGCATCGATCTCGATGGCAACACCGGGATTGTGGCTCCCTCCAGCAGCAGTTACATCGGTGCTGGCGGACCAGCGGGCTACAAATCGATTGAACTGCTGTTCAACCCGGAGGTGAACAACGGCTTCAACAGCGGCGAAACCCTTGGGTTTTCCATTGACATGGACTCCAATTCGATCCGTGGCACCCAGAAAGCCCCCCTCGATGCAGGCAGCAGTCCCAGCTGGGATGTGGGGGGGGTGTCGGGCTCAGAGCTGATTGGCTCACGCTTCACGGTGGAGTTCAGCGATGGCAGCAGCGCCACTGGCCAACTGATGGGGGATGGCTCCCAGGCGGGCAGCCAGGCGCTGGCCAGCCTGCGGCCCGCGGCAGGGGAGGTGGCCCTGCAGGTGAACGGCACCAACCCCGGTGGGGTGGGCAGTTACGGCCCATCCGGTGCCCAGGTGATTGTGCAGGGGCCAGCCGGGAGCACGGCTCGGGTAGTACTCAGCAAGGGCTTCATCCAGCCGCTGACACCGTATGCGGATTTCCTGGCCGATCAGTTGGCCGAGCTGGCCCAGGGCCCCTTCCCCGCCAACAACGCCGTGGAGGTGCAGACGGTGGACGTGCTGCTCACCGGCGAGGAGCAGGACATCAGCGACCAGTTCAATCTGGCGGGGGTGGCGACGGTCAACTTCCCGGGAGAAGACCAGCTGCCCTTACGCTTTGTGGCCTCGTTGATCGATCCGGCCAATCAGAGTCTGCCGATCGGGCCGGTGACGGATCCGGTCACCGTGCGGTATCAGGACAGCAACCCCGTGCTGCGCTCCCTCTACCGGGTGAACGCGGGCGGGCCGGCGATCGCCGCCAGCGACGGGGGGCCTGACTGGTTGGCCGACACCACCGCCGCACCGGCACCCTTCCTGATCGACGCCGGCAGCAACAGCAGCGCCGGATTCGCGGCGGTGGAACCCGGTGCCAGCGTGCACGAGGGCACACCGGAAGCGATCTTCAAGAGCGAACGCTGGGACGCGGCTGGGGGTACCCCCCTGCGCTACGCCTTTCCCGTGATCGACGGCAGCTACGAGGTGCGCCTCTACATGGCCAACGGCTGGGTGGGCACCAGTGGTGCTGGACAGCGCGTGTTCGATGTGGCGATCGAGGGCAGCGTACCGGCGGAGCTCGACGACATCGATCTGGTGAGCCGCTTCGGCCACCAGGTGGGCGGGGTGCTGAGCAGCACGGTGGAGGTGAGCGACGGCGAGCTGAACATCGATTTTCTCCACCAGGTGCAGAACCCGCTGGTGAACGGCATCGAGATCCGCCAGGTGGAATCGAGCTCCAGCCCAGGTGTGGTGCAGATCGGCACAGACGACGACGATCGCCTGGTTGGCGGTGCAGGCGATGACTGGCTGGTGGGCCTGTCCGGCAATGACGTGCTCAATGGTGGAGGCGGTGATGACATCATGATCGGTGGCACTGGCAATGATAGCTATGTGGTTAATTCGCCGGATGACAAGGTGATTGAACTCCCGGAGGAGGGGATTGATCTGGTCAGATCATCAATTGCCTACACGTTGCCGGCGAATGTCGACAGACTCACCCTCACCGGCACGGCTGCTATCGCTGGCACAGGAAACGAACTGAGCAACCGCATTGCTGGCAACAACGCAGACAATATTTTAGACGGTCTCGACGGTGACGATGTGCTGATCGGCAGAGGTGGTAACAACATCCTGATCGGTGGAGCTGGCCGTGACATTCTCATCGGCGGACCGGGAGCAAACACCTTCCGCTATGGCTCACTGACAGATTCTTTGCGGCCAGGAGCGAGCCGCGACCGGATTCGCGATCTGAAGATCGGCACGGATTTCATCGATGGGCCCACTGCGGTGGCGGCGGCCGATGTGGTGCAGGCCGGTGAAGCTGCGGGCTTGAATGCGAGCGCGGTTGCCGCCGTTCTCAGTGCGGACACGTTTAGCGCCAATGGCGCTGCTACGTTCACGTTGGGGAGCCGCACCTTCTTGGGCCTTAACGACAGCAGGGCTGGCTTCCAGTCGGCCACCGACTCGATCATCGACATCACCGGCTACAGCGGCAATCTTGACAATCTGGCGATTGTGTGAGGCTCCATCACACAACACTCTGCTCACACACCGTTGTGCTTGTGGTGTGGTTGTTGTCAGTGCTCCTGGATCTGCTCGAGCAGCGCGTCCACGTCCACCAGACTGTGTGCTGGATCGACTGGATCGGCATCGCCGCGGCTCACGCTCCAGGCCATGCCGGAAGCGCGTCCGAGCAGCTCCAGCATCCCCCAGGTGCCCCCATGGGGGCGGATCTCAATCACTCGAGACCCCGCTGGAGCGAGGAACGTGTTGGCCAGCCCAGCGCCATGGATGCCCACGAATCCCCGAGCTCCTCGTAGCAGGGGGTAGAGCGCACGGATGTCGTGATTCCCAGGATCGATCACCAGCACGCCCGCATCGGCCAGGCGCTCCAGCAGTTGGGCGTGGTTGCTGAAGAAGCGCCCCTGAGGGGCCTCGGTGGGTAGGCGCAGATTCCGGTGCAGGCAGAGCCAGTGATCGCGAAGACCGATGGGGTTGGAAGGGGTGTGGGCCTCCAGCGCAGCCCTCAGCACCTCCAGGCCTTCGCGCAGATCGGCCAGTGCCAGCCACCATTCGCGCGCGAACTGGGGGTGGAAGCCCACGCCACCGTTGAAGGCAACCGGCTGCAGCAGCAGCCGCTCCACCCGCAGGCGGGGCACCTCGGCGGGCGGGCCATCCGGGCGGCGCCACACAGCGACGCCGGGAAGCAGCAGCTGCAGCAGCCGTTCCACATTGGGCAGGTAGCCGCTGGAGGCGATCACCCCAAGGCTGGGATCGTGTTGGTGAAGGCGGCGGATGGCGGCCAACTGGGGCAGCAGATCACTGAAGAAATGAGCCAGGTTGCGCCGGGCCACGATGTCGTTGAGAACGCACCAGCTACCGGGGAGCCCCACCTCCGCATGGGCACCCTCCCGCAAGGCAACCGAGCGGCCGTCGGCAGCCACCACAAGCTCATAGCCACTGAGGTTGCGCAACCAGCGCAGTTGAGTCCAGCGCCTGGGGAGATACTGCACACCGTCGGCATAACAGCAGCACTCGTGCACCACCC
>JAWOBH010000292.1:0-4063 GCA_046498125.1 Prochlorococcaceae cyanobacterium
GCAGCCGGTGAGCCTGGAGACGAAGGTGGGCGACGGAGAGGACACGGAGCTGCTGGAGCTGCTGGCCGGGGATGAGGAGCTGCCGGAGGAGCGTGTGGACGGGGAGTGCCTGAAGGGTGACCTGCGGGCGCTGCTGGAGCAGCTGCCGGAGCTGCAGGGGCGGGTGCTGAAGATGCGCTACGGCATCGCCACCGAGGGCGAGGGGCTGCGGGAACCGATGAGCCTGAGCTCGATCGCCAAGGCCCTGGGCATGAGCCGCGACAAGACCCGCAATCTGGAGCGCAAGGCCCTCGAGGGCATCCGTTCCCAGTCCTGCCGCCTGGAGGGCTACCTGGTTGCTTAGGGCTGCAAGGGCCGCCCAGATCTAGAAAAACTGATCGAAGTTGTCGAAGTCGACGGCCCTGAAGGTGCCGTTCTCCACCTGGCTCATCAGCCGCTGCAGCTGCACCCAGAGGGCGCCGGCGGTGGCCACCGAGAGCACGAACGACACCAGCAGAGCCACGCCGGCCGAGAAGCCGAACACCTGCAGACTGCCGCCGATGAACAGGGTGACACCGATCACCACGCCGGTGTAGGGCAGCAGGATGGTGCCGTTGGCCAGGGGCAGCAGGGCCAGGCGGTCCTGTTTCCAGCCCTCCAGCTTGTCCTGCACCAGCCGGGCGAAGGTGAGACCGCAGAGCACCCCCATGGCCAGGCCGATGCCCGCCAGCAGGTAGGGGGGCTGCACGAAGCGGGCCACCTCGAGGAAATAGAGGTCGGCATCGAGATCACCGCCCAGGTCGGCCCTGGCGATCGCCGCGCCGACGACGGACCTGAACAGGGGGAGGGAGTGGATCACGGGGCAGCTGCGGGCAGGGCCCGACCCTAGTGGCGCCTCAGGCCGCTGAAGACAGGGGGTTGAGCCTGGCCAGAATGCCGCCGGCGAGCTTGGCCGGCGTGAAGGTTCGCCGCAGCAGGCCTGCCAGGGCCTGCAGGTCCTCGGTGTGCAGATGGTCGTCCTGCACCAGGGTGAGCAGCAGCCGCTGGCGCAGGCTGCTGCCCTCCGGTCCCAGCAGCAGCTTCAGGCCCGAGCCCATCACCGGCAGCAGGTCGGGGACGGAACCGGCCTCCTCCACCACCGCCAGCAGGTTCTCGAGCCGCTGCACCCGCAGGCGGCCGTCGCTGTCGAACAGCACGTCCAGCAGCTTGTCGCGCATCTCGGCGGTGTCTCCCGCCAGCAGCCGCCGGGCCACGTAGGGGTAGGCCACCCGGATGATCTTGAAATCGGGGTCGAGGCGCAGGGCCAGCCCCTCCTGGCTCACCACCGCCCGGATGATCAGGGCGAAGCGCGCCGGCACCCGGAAGGGGTAGTCGAACATCAGCTCCGAAAAGCGGTCGGTGACCGACTTGAAGTTGAAGCTGCCCACGTTCTCCCCCAACGCCCCACCCAGCACCTCCTCCAGGGCGGGAATGATCGGTTTGCGGTCGGTGTCCGGGGTGAGGAAGCCCAGGGCCACGAAGTCCTCCGCCAGGGCGGGGAAGTCGCGGTTGATCAGATGCACCACCGCGCCGGTGAGGGTGAGCCGGTCGGCCTCGGTGATCGAATCCATCATCCCGAAGTCCACATAGGCCACGTGGCCCAGGGCTCCCATGCGGCCCGGCAGGGCGAACAGGTTGCCGGGATGGGGATCGGCGTGGAAGTAGCCGAACTCGAGCAGCTGGCGCAGGCCCGCGATCACGCAGGTGCGGATCAGGGCGGAGGGGTCGAGGCCCTGGGCCTCGAGGGCCCGTCGCTCCTGCAGCTTGGTGCCGTGGATCCAGCTGGTGGTGAGCACACGACGGGTGCTCAGCACCCGCTCCACCCGGGGCACGGTGACCTCCGGGTGGTGCTCGAACAGGGTGGCGAAACGCTCGGCGTTGTCGGCCTCGCAGCGGTAGTCGATCTCCTCGAACAGGGAGCGGCCGAACTCGTCGATGATGGCGCTCAGCCCCACCCCCAGCTTGAGGGGCAGCACCGGGGCCACCAGCACGGCCAGGGCACGGATGAGCACCAGATCGCGGCGCAGGATCCGCTCCAGCCCGGGTCGCTGCACCTTCACCGCCACCCAGCGGCCGTCGCTGAGCCGGGCCCGGTACACCTGGCCCAGGCTGGCCGCCGCCACTGGGTAGTCGGGAAACTCCTCGAACAGCTGGTCGGCCGGCGCCCCCAGCTCCGCCTCGATCGTGGCCAGGGCCACCTCCTGGGGGAAGGGCGGCAGGTTGTCCTGCAGCTTGGTGAGCTCCTCCAGCCAGTCGCGCCGCACCAGATCCGGGCGCGTGGAGAGGGCCTGCCCCACCTTGATGAAGCAGGGGCCCAGATCGCTGAGGGTGGCCAGGATGCGCTGGCCGAGCCGCCGCTGCACGCCGGCGTCCGGGCTGCGTCCCTGCACCAGCAGCACCACCGTGAGACTGCCCAGCTGCCAGAGCACGCTGCTCAGGCGGCTGATCAGGATCCAGGGGCGGCGCAGCAGCCAGCGCCGGTCGGCCTTCGGGTTGTAGACGCTGATGGCGGGGCTGGCACTGGCGCTGAGAGTGCTGCTGGCGGCGGTCAAGGGCGATGCCGGCCAGGGGCGACGGCAGGGAGAGACCCAGACTCTAGAAAGCGCGCACCGGTGTCTTGAAGCCTTCGCAGCTGGTGTCTGCCCTGGCGCCCCGGTGGTGGGCTCCGCCCTGGCGCCGGCCCCTGGCCCTGCACCTGCCCGCCCATGGCCGGGGCTGGGGCCTTGCCCCGGAACTGGCGGCGCTGCTGGGGCGCTCCCCCGGCAGCTGGGACCTGCCGGAACTGCCCACCATCGGCGGTCCCCTGGAGCCGGACGGTGCCGTGGCCGAGGCCCAGGCCGCCTGCGCCGCCCTGCTGGGGGCCGAGCGCTGCTGGTTCGGCGTCAATGGCGCCAGTGGCCTGCTGCAGGCTGCCCTGCTGGGCCTGGCTCCGCCCGGCAGCCGCGTGCTGCTGCCCCGCAACCTGCACCGTTCCCTGCTGCACGGCTGTGTGCTGGGCCAGTTGCGGCCGGTGCTGTTCAACCTGCCCTTCGATCCGGCCAGCGGCCTCTGGCAGCCGCCCGACGCGGCCTGGCTGCAGCGGGTGCTGGCGGCGGCCCTGGCCGGCGGGCCCCTGGCGGCGGTGGTGCTGGTGTCCCCCAGCTACCAGGGCCTGGCGGTGGATCTTGCCCCCCTGGCGGCGGTGGTCCATGGCGCCGGGCTGCCGCTGCTGGTGGACCAGGCCCATGGCCGCGGCGAGGCCCTGGCGGCCGGCGCCGACCTGGTGGTGCTCTCCTGCCAGAAGGCCGGCGGCGGCCTGGCCCAGAGCGCTGCCCTGCTGGGCCAGGGGTCCCGGCTTGATGGGGCGGCGATCGAGCGCAGCCTGCTGTGGTTGCAGACCTCCAGCCCCAGCGCTCTGCTGCTGGCCTCGGCCGAGGCGGCCCTGCGCCACGGCTGCAGCGCCGCCGGCCGCCGCCGGCGCCGCCGCGCCGAGGCTGTGGCGGCCAGGCTGCGCCGTCGCTGCGCCGCCCTGGCGCTGCCGCTTCTGGCCAACCACGACCCCCTGCGCCTGGTGCTGCACACCGCCGCGCTGGGCATCAACGGGCTGGAGGCCGACACCTGGTTGCTGGAGCGGGGGGTGATCGCCGAGCTGCCCGAACCTGGAGCGCTCACCTTCTGCCTGGGGGAGCAGCCGCCTGCTGGGCTGGAGTGGCGTCTGCCGCGGACCCTGGCGGTCCTGGTACGGGCCCGCGGCGGCGATCCCCTGCCGCCTTTCAGCGCTCCTCCGCTGGCCCTGGTGGCCGAACCCGAGCTGGACCTGGGGGTGGCCTGGCGCGCGCCGGCCCGCTCGCTGCCCCTGGAGCAGGCCGCCGGACAGCTGGCCGCAGAGCCCGTCTGTCCCTATCCCCCCGGCATCCCCCTGCTGGTGCCCGGCGAGCGCATCAACGCCGAGCGGGCGGCCTGGCTGGCCGCCCAGGCCGGCCGCTGGCCCGGCCAGATCGCTGATACGGTGAAGGTTGTGGCCAGTTAGGACCCCGTGTCCGGACCACCAGCGCCCTGTGACCAG
>JAWOBH010000307.1:0-3009 GCA_046498125.1 Prochlorococcaceae cyanobacterium
GCGCCCTCGGCCAGCTCCATGAAGGCCGCAATCCGCTCCCCCCACGACTCGCCCGGTGCGCCGGCCACCTGCACCGGGGTGGACACCCTGATCGCCCGGCTGCGTGATCAGGGTGTGGAGGAGGGCCGCAGCCGGGCTGAGGAGATCGTGGCCCAGGCGCAGGCCGATGCCCGCGACAGCCTGGATCAGGCCCGCCAGCAGGCCGAGCGGATCGTGGCCGATGCCCGCCGCCAGGCCCAGAACCTGGAGCAATCGGGCACGGAGGCCCTGCAGCTGGCCCTGCGCGATGCCGTGCTGGATATGAAGACCCGGCTGATGGAGCGCTTCCGGGGCGAGGTGCGCCAGCTGCTGGGGGAGGAGCAGCAGAAGCAGGAGATCCTCGAGCGCATGATCGTGGAGGTGGTGGGCCGGGTGCGCGCCGAGGCCGACCGCGCCGAGCGGATCGAGGTGCTGCTGCCGGAGCGGGCGGTGGGTCTGGCCGAACTGAGCCAGAACCCCGAGGAGCTGGCCAGCGGCGAGCTCACCCAGTTCGTGCGCCTGGTGTCCGCCGGCATGCTGCGCGAGGGGGTGAGCTTCGGAGCGGCCCGCGACCTGAACGCCGGCCTGCGGCTGCGGCTGGTGGACCGGGAGGTGGTGCTCGACCTCAGCGACCAGGCCGTGGCCGACGTGATCCTGGAGCACCTCCAGCCCCGCTTCCGGGCCCTGCTGGAGGGGGTCGTGAAATGAGTCCCCGCTACACCACCCTGATGGCCAGCCTGCCGCCGCTGGGGGGTCTGTTCGAGGCCCGCGAGCCGGCCATCTCCCGCCTCAAGCTGCAGAGCCGGCTGTCGCTGCTGCATCCCGATGACCGTTGCAGCCTGGATGGTGCCATCGCCATCCTGTCCCAGGGCCTGCTGGAGTCCGGCGACGCCAGCGCTGCCGCCAGCACCGGCACCAGCGGCGGCCCCAGCGGTGGCGCTGCTGGCGGCCGTGACGCCCAGCTGCTGGCGGACGCCCAGCGTTTCTTCAGGGAGGTGCGCAACCCGCTGCTGCAGCGGCTGGTGGCCCACCGGCTCGACCTGCGCACGATCGTGGCCGCCCTGCGCCGCCGCCAGCGTGGCGAGGGCGAGCCCCCCCGCGGCCAGGCCTGGGGATTCGGTGCGCTGGTGCCCACGATCGAGCGCCACTGGAGTGAGCCCACCCTGGGGCTGGGGGGGCTGTTCCCCTGGATCGGCGAGGCGGGGCGCCTGCTCGAGAGCCACGACCTGATCGCCCTGGAGCGCCTGCTGTTCACCCTCATCTGGCGTGAGCTCGATCGTCTGGGCCAGGGCCACAACTTCGATTTCGAGGCGGTGGTGATCTACCTGGCCCGCTGGAGCCTGGTGGAGCGCTGGTCGAACTATGACGCCGGCGCCGCCGCCCTGCGCTTCCGCCAGCTGGTGAACGGCGGCCTCGGCCGCTTCAGCGACACCCTCGCCGTCTGCGCTGCCCGATGACCGACGCCACCGCCACCGCCACCGACGCCACCGATGCCGCCCGCTTCAATCCCGCCCGCGTGGTGGCCGTTCAGGACGACCTGGTGACGATCGCCATGGACCCCGATCGGCCGCGGCCGATCCTCAAGAACGAGGTGGTCTACATCTGTCCCAGGCGTCTGGACGGCGATCGCCAGGAGCGGCTCAAGGCCGAGGTGCTGCGGGTGAGCGGCAGCACGGCCGACGCCCAGGTGTTCGAGAGCACCCGCGGCGTGGGCGTGGGCGATCCGGTGGAGCAGAGCGGCGAACTGCTGTCGGTGAGCCTGGGCCCGGGGCTGCTCACCCAGGTGTACGACGGGCTGCAGAACCCCCTGGCCGGGCTGGCCGCCGGCTACGGCACCTTCCTGCCCCGCGGGGCGGCGGTGGCGCCCCTGGATCCGGAGCGGAAATGGTCGTTCCAGTCGACCGCGCGGATGGGCGACACCCTGCGGGCCGGGGACGTGATCGGCACCGTGCAGGAGGGCCGCTTCACCCACAAGATCATGGTGCCCTTCGACCAGCCGGGCACGGTGCGCCTGGACTGGATCCAGCAGGGCTCGTTCACGGTGCACACGGTGGTGGCCCGCATCGTCGACGGCCGCGGCCAGACCCGCTCCCTCACCCTGGTGCAGGACTGGCCGGTGCGCCGCCCCCTGCCCCAGCAGCTGCTGGAGAGCCGCAGCAGCGAGCGCCTCTATCCCCAGGAGCCGATGATCACCACCCAGCGGATCATCGACACCTTCCTGCCCATCGCCCGCGGCGGCACCGGCTGCATCCCGGGGCCCTTCGGCGCCGGCAAGACGGTGCTGCAGAACCTGATCTCGCGCCACTCCGATGTGGACATCGTGCTGGTGGTGGCCTGCGGCGAGCGCGCCGGCGAGGTGGTGGAAACGATCACCGAATTCCCCAAGCTCACCGACCCCAAGAGCGGCGGGTCACTGATGGACCGCACGATCATCATCTGCAACACCTCCTCGATGCCGGTGGCGGCCCGGGAGGCCTCGATCTACACCGGCCTCACCCTCGGCGAGTACTACCGCCAGATGGGCTTCAACGTGCTGCTGATCGCCGACTCCACCTCCCGCTGGGCCCAGGCGATGCGCGAAACCTCCGGCCGGCTGGAGGAGATCCCGGGCGAGGAGGCCTTCCCCGCCTATCTCGATTCCTCGATCAAGGCCATCTACGAGCGGGCCGGGATCATCCGCACCAACGACGGCAGCGTCGGCAGCCTCACGATGATCGGCACCGTGTCGCCCGCCGGCGGCAACTTCGAGGAGCCGGTCACCCAGTCCACCCTCAGCACGGTGAAGACCTTTCTGGGCCTGAGTGCCGAGCGGGCCTACAAGCGCTGCTATCCGGCGGTGGATCTGCTGCTCTCCTGGTCGCGCTATTTCAGCCAGCTGGAGGGCTGGTTCGCCCACCACCTTTCCCCCGACTGGGTGACGCGGGTGCGGCAGCTCACCGACCTGCTGCACCGCGGCGATGCCGTGGAGCAGATGATTCAGGTGACCGGCGA
>JAWOBH010000330.1:0-3022 GCA_046498125.1 Prochlorococcaceae cyanobacterium
ACTGGGGGTCGTCGGGGGGAAAATGGCGGCCGATGTCACCCAGGGAGAGGGCCCCCAGCAGAGCATCCATGATCGCGTGCACAAGCACGTCGGCGTCGCTGTGGCCATCGAGCCCCAGGCCGGCGGGGTGCTCAAGTCGCTGGCCTCCCAGGATCAGGGGCCTACCCGGCACCAGCCGGTGGATGTCGTAGCCGTTGCCGACGCGCAGCTGCATGGGGGCGAAGGAAGTTCTGGGGCCGCCCTGGCCAGTCTTTCACCGGGCCCGATCGGCTGGAGCGGACTTTGCGTGCTGTCAAGCGCTCTAATGGAACGATCTGATGATTTCCCGCTCGTGGCCCTGCGCTGTGTGGTGGTTGAAGACCAGGTGATGTTTCTGCAGCTCCTGGTGGCGATGCTGCGCAACCTGCCGGGTCTCGAGGTGGTGGCCACCGCCCAGGGGCTGGACGATGGGATGGCGGCCTGCGATGAGCACCGCCCCGACCTGGTGATCCTCGATCTGGCCCTGCCCGACGGGTACGGCGTGGAGCTGATGGCGGCCCTGGCGGAGAGAGAGCAGCCACCCCGGGTGATCGTGCTCTCCGGCCAGGTGAGCAGCTTTGTCTGTCCGCGGCAGCTGCGGCCCCTGGTCCAGGCAGTGGTCGACAAGACCCGCGCCTATGACGATCTGCGCAGCGAGGTGCAGCGTCTGCTCCATCCCCAGGGCGACCAGGCCGGCAATGCCGAAGCCAGGGGGCGGCTGACGGCGCGGGAACGACAGGTGTTCGCCCTGATCGGCAAGGGCTGGACCAATCGGCTGATTGCCGAGCAGCTGGGTCTGTCGCTGCGCACCGTGGAGACCCATCGCAAGAACATCACCGGCAAGGTGGGGGCCAAGGGCGGTGAACTGGTGCGCCTGGCCGCCCTGGATCTGCAGATGACCCTGGACCGTGTGGACTAGGTCCCTGGTGCTGGCGGGCCTGACGGTCCTGGCGGTGCTGATCAACCTGAACGCCCCCACGGTGTTCTTCGATCTTCAGTTGATGCTCGGCTCGGCCGTGGCCGTGCTGGCGCTGCTGCTGTTCGGATGGTGGGGTCTGCTGGTGGGGGCGGCGTCCCTGGCGGTGACGGTGTGGCGCTGGGGACACCCCTTTGCGCTGCTCATCGGCATGGCCCAGCTGGTGTGGCTCCGCTGGTTCCTGGATCGCCGCAACGGCCGCTCTGGGCACTCGGAAGGTGGGCTCGTGCTGGCGGCCATCGCCTACTGGCTGCTGGTGGGCATTCCCGCCACCACGCTGCTGGTGTCGCAACTGCCGGGTGTGGAGCCAGCCAGGGCCTTCGGCCTGGGCGTGATCGACGCAGTGGTGGCGGTGCTGAGCGCGGCCCTGGGGCTGGCTGCTGCTCTGGTCTGGCGCCTGTGGCGCGGACGTCAGGAAGCCGGATGGGTGGCTCTGCGCAGTCTGACCGTGGCCGTGGTCGTGCTGGCGGTGAGCCTGCCCTGGATGGTGGGCCTGATCAGCCTTTCCGGTCAACTCAAACTCACCATCCTCAAGAATGAACGCCGGCGTCTGGAGATGGTGGCGGCTCTGGTGACAGTGCAGGCACTGAACAGGGCTCAGCCGCCTGGGGAAGCGCTGCCGGATGGCCTGGTGGCCCGCTGGCGCTCGCCCGAAGGGGGACTGGAGAGCTCCGATCCGCAGTTGTTCGCCCGGCTGGACCGGGACTACGGGTTGGACAGCGCTGGCCGTGTGGGGCTGGCCGGCCTGGATCTGCTGGTGCCCCGTCAGGGAACCGCCCCCCTGACGGCCCTCAGGGAGAGCTATTGGCTCGTGCAGGCTGGCCCCACCACCGTGGTGAAGCCGGCCTGGCCGCTGATCAACACCCTCAACAGCGAGCTGATGTTCCCCAGGTTGCGGTGGCTGGGGGTGACCGTGCTCGTGGCGGTGGCGTTGGCCGAGCTGCTGGCCAGGGGCGTGCGGCGGCAGCTGGGGCGCATGCTCCGCCCGCTGCGGCAGGAGCCGCAGGCCGGCCAGGCCAGTGAGCTGGCCCCTTCGGCGATCACGGAGCTGCAGGAGTTGGTGGAGGTGGTGAACGCCCGTGCCCGTAAGTCCCGCGAGCTCAGTGCGTCGCTGCAGCGGGCCCGCGATGAGCTGGCCCACACCGCCCTGGCGATCACCGAGGCGATTCCGGTGGGAACGTTCACCACCGTGTGCCGACCGGGCGAGCGGGAGGCTCGCTTTGCCTTCCTGAGCGACCGTTTTGTGGAGATCTGCGGCCTGGAGCGGGAGGCCCTGCAGGGGGTCGAGGTGAGTCGGGCCTTCACCTTCCTGCATCCGGACGACCGGGCTGAGTTTCTGCGTCTGGAGCGGGACGCCACCTTGCACCGGCGTCCTTTCCATGGCCTTGGCCGCGTGCAGGTGCGAGGGGCCATCCGCTGGCTGCGGGCCGAATCGGTGCCCCGCGATCTTCCCGATGGATCCACCCTCTGGGAGGGGGTGCTCACCGACGTCACCGAAGAGGTGGAGGTGCGCGAACAGCTGGAAGACCAGCAGCGTCAGCTGCGCCGCATCCTCGACTTTCTGCCGGTGCCGATCGGCATCAACCGCCTGGAGCCGCCCCAGGAGATCGTGTACACGAACCGTCAGTTCCGCGAGACGTTCGGCTACCGGCCCGAGGAGCTGGCGGACGTGCAGGCCTGGAGCGCTCTGGCTTACGACGATCCCGACTATCGGGAGATGATCGCCAGCCAGTGGCGGGAAGGCCTGGAGCTCCTCGCCAGCGGCGGCATGCTGCCGCCGCTCGAGGTGAGTCTGCTCTGCCGGGATCGCAGCCGCCGGGACGTGATCCTCACCGCCACCCGGCTTGAGGACCTGATGCTGTGCACGTTCCTCGATGTCACCGAGCGCAAGCGGGCCGCAGCCGCGCAGGAATGGGCCCTCAGGCGCGAGGCCGAACTCAAGGAGCGCCAGCGGCGGGAGCTGGAGGGCAAGCTGCGCACCAGCCTCACGGCGGCGGCGGTGGCCCATGAGATCAACCAGCCCCTGAG
>JAWOBH010000341.1:0-5330 GCA_046498125.1 Prochlorococcaceae cyanobacterium
GCGGTCCATCAGCACCTCCTGGCCCTGACGGGGCGGCAGGGGCTGGCCGGGGAAGGGCTCGCCGCCGTGGGTCACGATCCAGTCGTGCAGGGCCTTCACATAAACATCGGCGCTGGTCGGCAGATAGCAGGCGCGACTGAGCTGACCGCTGCCGCCGCGACTGGCCAGGGCCCGTTCCTGCCAGTGCAGGAACACCTGGTCGTCCTCCAGCACGGTGTGGTTGCCGATGTGCTGCAGCCAGCGCGGCGTGAGCCCCAGCAGCAGCCGCGGCAGGCGCGAGCGGAACTGGAACGGGAAGCGGGCGATCAGCCGGCAGCTGCCGCGGTGGGTGGGGGTGGCGTAGACCACCGTGAGGAAGCGGGCGAAGGCCTTGGCGTCCAGGTCGTGCCACATCAGCCCGGGGGCCACGAAGGTGGTGAACTGGCTGCCGAGCTTCCCGCGGCGCGGTCCCTCCGCCCAGGCGGCGGTGAAGCCCCCGGGCCCGGAGCCGGTGAGAGCGGCCTCCACCGGGGCGGCGTTGTCCCGGCGGCCGACCGTGCGGTGGTGGGTGAAGGGCACGTGGCTCACGTCGAGCACGTTCTCCAGCAGGGTGAGGGCATCCATGGGCAGGTCGCGGAAGGTGTCCTGCACCAGCCAGCCGGGCTCCTCCAGCAGTGGCACCAGCGGCAGCGGCACCGCGGCGGAGCCTTCGGCCTCCCCCGCGAACACAAACAGCAGCCCCTGGGCCGTGGCGGTGGCGTAGGCGCGGCAGTGGGAGCGGGCACTGGCGCAGGCTGTGGCGGCCACCGCCTCCGGGGCCTGGGGAATGGCGGTGCAACGGCCCTCGCCATCGAAACTCCAGCCGTGATACGGGCACTCCAGCTCGCCGCGCTCATTGATGCGGCCCTCGCTGAGGGGCACCAGGCGGTGGGGACAGACATCGGCGAAGGCGCGCCACTGCCCGGCGCCGCCATCCCACCAGAGCACCAGGTCCTGGTCCAACAGGGTGAAGGCAAAGGGGCGGCGGGGATCGAGGTCCTTGAGGCAGGCCACCGCATACCACTGCTGCTGCCAGTGCCGGCGCCAGCGCTCCTCCTGGAGCTCGGGGTCGGTGGCGGGGGCCGGCTGGACCGGAGCCGTACTGGTGGAGACCGTGCTGGTGGGGACCGTGCTGGTGGGGACCATGAGCTGGGGGTGCCTGGCCGGATGATGGCGCGCCAGCGTGCCCGCCATCGTGGGTAGGTTCAACCCTTGCGACGCTGCAGCCAATGAGCACGATTGCGGTGAGCGGCGCCAGCGGCAAGACCGGCTGGCGGGTGGTGCAGGAGGCCCTGGGGCGGGGCCACACGGTGAGGGCCCTGGTGCGGCCCGGATCCGAACTGCCGGCGGGCCTCGAGGGGGCCGAGGTGATCCGCCTGGAGCTCGGCCAGAGCGAGCCCCTGCAGCGGGCCCTGGAGGGCTGCGACGCCCTGGTGATCGCCACCGGCGCCCGTCCCTCGGTGGATCTCACCGGCCCGCTGCAGGTGGATGCCTTCGGCGTGCGCAAGCAGATCGAGGCCTGCCGGGCGGTGGGACTGAAGCGGGTGGTGCTGGTGAGCTCCCTGTGCGCCGGCCGCTGGATCCATCCCCTCAACCTGTTCGGTCTGATCCTGGTGTGGAAGCGGGTGGGCGAGCGCTGGCTGGAGCAGAGCGGTCTGGACTGGACCGTGATCCGCCCCGGCGGGCTGAACGAACGGGAGGAGGGCCTCGAGCCCGGCCAGGAGCGCGAGGGGGTGCGCTTCAGCGGTCCCGACCGGCAGGACAGCTCCAGCATCCCCCGCCGGCTGGTGGCCCGGGTGTGCCTGGAGGCCCTGGCCGATCCCACCGCTATCGGGCGGATCATCGAGATCACCAGCAGCGCCGATCTGCCCCCCCGCAGCCTGGGGGACTGGCTGGCCGAACAACCCGGCGGCGCCCCCGCCTGACTACGTTCACCCCTCCTGGCGGCACCGCCGCTGCGGCGATGTCCGTCCCCATCCTCTGCCCATGACCGTCGCTGCACTCCAGGCGGCCTGGCTGATCCCCCTCTACCCCCTGCTGGCGGCCGTGGCCTCGTTGGCCTGGTCGCCTGGGTTGATCACCCGCACCGGCCCCCGGCCCTGCGGTTACCTCAACCTGGTGATGGTGAGCCTGGCCTGCTTGCACAGCGTGGTGGCCCTCACCGCCCTGCACACCAACGCTCGCGCCGGGGCCGAGGCGCTCTACCGCCCGATCACCTTCAGCTGGACCTGGCTGGAGACCGCCGGCCTGCGCATCGGCTTCGACGGGCTGGTGAGCGAGCCCGCCCTCGTAGCGATGGTGGTGATCACGGGCCTGCACGTGCTGGTGCAGCTCTATTCGATCGCCTACCTGGAGATGGACTGGGGCTGGCCCCGCTTCTTCGGATCGCTGAGCTTCTTCGAGGCCGGCCTCTGTGCCCTGGTGCTCACCGATTCCCTGTTCTTCAGCTACGTGATCCTCGAGCTGCTCACCTTCGGCACCTACCTGATCGTGGGCACCTGGTACAACCAGCCGCTGGTGGTGAAGGGCGCCCGCGACGCCTTCCTCACCAAGCGCATCGGCGACCTGATCCTGCTGGCCGGGGTGATCGCACTGCTGCCGATCACCGGCACCTGGAACTTCCACGGCCTGCAGGCCTGGGCCGCCGACCAGATCAACAACCACACACCCCTGCCCCAGGCCCTGCCACTGATCCTGCTGGCCCTGATCGCCGGCCCGATGGGCAAGTGCGCCCAGATCCCCCTCCACCTCTGGCTCGATGAGGCGATGGAAAGCCCCCTGCCCTCCACGGTGCTGCGCAACTCGGTGGTGGTGGTGGGCGGAGCGTGGGTGCTGCTGCGGCTCGAGCCCCTGATCGAACTCAGCCCCCTGGTGCAGACGGTTCTGGTGATCGTTGGGGGCACCACCGCCGTGGTGGCCTCCCTGATCGCCCTCGCCCAGATCGACGTGAAGCGGGCCCTCTCCTTCCTGGTGAGCAGCTGGCTGGGCCTGCTGTTCGTGGCCGTGGGGCTGGGGGGCTTCAGCGTGGCCGAGCATCTGATGCTCGTCTACCCCCTGCCGATGGCCCTGATGCTGATGGCGATCGGGGCGATCGTGCTCACCAACATCACCCAGGACCTCACCCAGCTCGGCGGCCTGTGGAGCAAGCGCCCGCTGATGGGCCTGGCCTTCCTCACAGGCGCGACCGGCCTGATGGCCCTGCCCCCGTTCGGCGGCTTCGCCGCCCTGCGGGAGCTGCTGGCGCTCACGGCCGCCAGCTCCAGTCCGGCGGTGCTGGGCGGTGTGGTGCTGGTCACCAATGCCCTGATCAGCGCAGGCCTGATCCGGGTGTTCGGCCTGATCTGGGGCGGCCGGCCTTCGCTGTTCACCATCCGCTCGCCGGAGGT
Source organism: Prochlorococcaceae cyanobacterium (assembly GCA_046498125.1). Lineage (GTDB taxonomy): Bacteria > Cyanobacteriota > Cyanobacteriia > PCC-6307 > Cyanobiaceae > NIES-981. The sequence continues at coordinate 3,405 of JAWOBH010000341.1, forward strand.
GCTCTGGCTGATGGCCCTCCCCACCCTGGTGCTGATGGGGCTGGTGCTGCACCAGCCCCAGCTGCTGGTGATCAACGGCGTCTTCGCCCTCTCACCCCTGCCGGGCTGGGGGCCCCTGGCCCTGCCGCTGCTGCTCTCCACCCTGCTGGGGGGCGGCCTGTCGGCCCTCGTCTACCTGCGGCCCCATCCCCTGGTGCACCTTCCGGCCGGACTGGGGGGCCTGCAGGACTGGCTGGCCCACGACCTGCAGACCGAGCGCTTCTACCAGCGCACGGTGGTGTGGCTCGTGGTCTCCCTGGCACGGCTCAGTGCCTGGGCGGACCATCGCCTGATCGAGGGCTTCAGCGGCGCCTCCGGCAGCGCCGCCCTGGCGGGCGCCCGTCGCCTCAGCTTCACCACCTCCGGCCGTTCCCAGGCCTATGCCCTCACCCTGGTGCTGAGCGTGCTGCTGATGGCCATCTGGCTGCTGGTGGCTCCGCCCTTCCCGTCCGCAGACCTCCTCCGCCCGCTCCGCTGATGGGACCGACTCCCCTGCTCCTGCTGCTGGCCCTGCCCCTGGCGGGCACCCTGCTCCTGCCGCTGATGCCGGCGCAGCTGCCCCCAGCCCGCCTGCGGGCCATCGCCGCCGTGCCGGGCCTTCTGCAGCTGCTGGTGGCCCTGCTCTGCTGGCGGAACCCGCCGGCCGACCTGCAGCTCCCCTGGCTGCCGAGGCTCGGCCTCTCCCTCGATCTCGGCCTCGACGGCCTCTCCCTGCCGCTGGTGCTGCTGAGCGCACTGCTCACCACCCTGGCCATCCTCTCGGCAGCGGCCGATCAGGCCCGTCCGCGGCTGTTCTTCGCGCTGCTGCTGGCCACCAACCTCGGGGTGGTGGGCGCGTTCCTGGCCGGCAATGCCCTGCTGTTCCTGCTGGCTTTCGAGCTGGTGCTGATTCCCCTCACCCTCCTGGTGGCGATCTGGGGAGGGGACCGCCGGGCCGGCGCCGCCGTGCGCTTTCTCCTCTACAGCGCCGTCTCCGGCCTCGCCCTGCTGGCCGCCGTGCTCACCTTCGCCTGGTTCAATCCCGCCGGACCGTCGTTCGCTTACCAGGATCTGCGCGCTGTCCAGCTGCCGCCCTCGGCCCAGCGCTGGGTCATGGCGCTGCTGCTGCTCGCCTTCGGTCTGAAGCTGCCCGTGGTCCCTCTGCACGGTTGGCAGCCCCTCACCTACGGCCAGGCCCCCACCCCGGTGGTGATGCTGCTGGCCGGATCGGTGTCCAAGCTCGGCGCCTACGGCCTGCTGCGCTTCGGGGTGGGATTCCTGCCGGACGTGTGGGCCGCCTGGTCACCCTGGCTTGCAGCCGCCGGCGCCGCCAGCGCCGTCTACGGAGCCCTCAACGCCCTCGCCCAGAGCGACATCCGCCGCCTGATGGCGTTCAGCTCCCTGGGGCACATGGGCCTGGTGGTGCTGGCGCTCGCGGCCGCCACGCCGCTGAGCCTGCAGGGGGCGATCGCCCAGATGCTGGCCCATGGGCTGATCGCCGCCCTGATGTTCGCCTGTGTGGGGCTGATCGAACGCAAGACCGGCACCACGGCCATCCCCGAGCTCTCGGGCCTGATGAATCCCCTCCGCGGCCTGCCCTTCACCATGGGGATGCTGCTGCTGGCGCTGATGGCGGCCGCCGGCATCCCCGGCCTGGCGGGCTTCCCGGCCGAGCTGATGGTGTTCGAGGGCAGCTGGACCACCTTCCCGCGGGCGACGCTCGTGAGCCTGGTCGCCTCCGGTGTCACAGCGGTGTACGCCATCCGGCTGTTCAACCGTGTGGGCTTCGGACGGCTCGACAACGAGCGGGTCGACTGGGCCCACACCCGCTGGGGCGAGAGAGCTCCGGCCCTCGCCCTCACCCTGCTCGTGATCGGGGCCGGCCTCTGGCCCACGGCCCTCACCGGC
>JAWOBH010000343.1:0-6650 GCA_046498125.1 Prochlorococcaceae cyanobacterium
GGGGCAGTTTCCCCTGCTGCTCTGCCTCACCGACGCCAACCTCTGGATCCTGGTGCCCTGCAGCGCCGTGGTGAGCCTGCACGCCGAGCTCAGCTGCCTGCAGGTGAGCCAGATCACGACGCCTGCCCTTCAGCGCCTCGGCGAGCACCACCACGGCGATGGGGCCAGCGCCGGCCTGGCCCTTGCGGTGGCCTCCATGGCCCGCCGCCACGACATGGCTACTCCCCAGTACGACCTGGCCGGTGAGGTGCAGGCCCAGGCCCAGCTCGTGCATCAGCTGGAGGAGGAGCTGGAGCTGCACCCGGCCCACCGCCGCGGCGACCGCCGCCAGCTGCGCAAGCAGCACCGCCGCATCGAGGAGCTGGCCGGCGAGCTGGAGGAGCGTCAGCGGCTGCTGCACTTCCGCTCCAACCGCCACTGGGACACCTTTCTGGCCCTGATCGAGGTGCTGCGCCACTTCGGCGGGCTGGCCGGCGCCGAGGGCCTGGAGCCCACCGAGGTGGGTCGCACCGTGGCCGCTCTGCGCGGCGACAACGAGCTCTGGCTGGGGCTGGCCCTGATGAGCGGCCATCTCGATGGCCTCGATCCCGCCGAGCTGGCGGCCGTGCTGGAGGCCATCTCCACCGAGGTGAACCGGCCCGACCTGTGGTGCGGCTGGCCGCCGCCGCCGGCGGTGGAGGAGGCCCTGCACGATCTGCGCTCGATCCGGCGCCAGCTCGATCGCCAGCAGGAGCGGGCCCGGGTGAGCTTCCCGATCTGGTGGGAGCCGGAGCTCACCGGCCTGGTGGACGCCTGGGCCCGCGGTTGCAGCTGGAGCGACGTGATCGCCAACACCTCCCTCGATGAGGGCGATGTGGTGCGGGTGCTGCGCCGCACTGTCGACCTGTTGGCCCAGATCCCCTACTGCGAAGCCGTGAGCCAGCAGCTGCGCGACAACGCACGCCGCGCCCTCAAGGCGATCAACCGTTTCCCGGTGTGCGACCTGGAGGATCTGGCCCCGCCCCCCGCCGATCCCCTGCCCCCCCCACCGGCCTTCGCCAGCCCCCACAGCGACCTGCCATGAAGCTGGAGCAGCGGCGGCTGTGCCGGGTGGCGCTGGAGCCAACGGCCAGCCCGGAACGGCTGGCCGCGTTTCTGTCGCGGCCGATCCGCCCCCTGCGCGGCCTGCTGCACCCCGATCGCCTGTGCCAGAGCGGCCCCGGCCACTACAGCTACATCTCACGCCCCTACGGCGTGGCCGGCTGGACCCTGCGGCCCCACGTGCGCCTGGAAGCCCTGTGGCAGGACCATGTGCTGGTGCTGCGTCAGCTGGAGAGCCGGGTGGAGGGCCTTGGGCAGTGGCAGCAGCTGCTGCAGTTCGGCCTTGAGGCCCGGCTGTGGCCGGCGCCAGGGGATAGGGCCGGCGGCGCCACGCTTGAGGCCGAAGCCGTGGTGTGGGCGGAGCTGCCGGCGGCGGCCGTGCTGGTGGCCGGTCCGGTGCTCAATGCCGGCCTGCAGCAGCTGCTCGATCGCCTCGAGCGCCGCTGCCACAACGGCCTGCGGCGGCGGGCGGAGGGCTGGATGCGGCGCAGCGGGATTCAGAATGACGCCACTCCGTGATCGCGCTGTGCGAGCTGCTGGCCACTTGCCTCCTGGCACTCTGCTGTTGCATGTGGGGATGCACAAGACGGCCTCCACCTACATCCAGCACCGTCTCAAGCGCAATCAACCGTTCCTGCGGCAGCAGGGGCTCTTCTACCCCAAGCGACGCCGCGATCATCAGCGCCTCGTCAAGGCGCTCCGCCAGGGCAACCTGTCCCCCTGGGACAGGTTGCTGGCTCGGGCTCAACGCAAGGGCTGCCGGCCACTGATTTCGGCCGAGGTGCTTTCCCTTGTGCTCGCCCAACAGAGCAAAGCGATGCGGGGCAGCGTGCTCAGCGAGTTGCTGGCTTTTCTGGATCAGCGCGGTATCGAGCTTGAGTTGGTTGCCTTCGTTCGCGATCAGCCCGCTTATCTCAACTCCCGTTACACCCAGTTGATCAAACGTTTCTTTTTTGCAATTTCCTTTGAGCGCTATATCACTCGGACCATGCGCTCGGGAGGGGAGAGCGCATGCGATTTCGAGACCTTGTTTGGAGAAGCGCTGTGCTGCGATCGGCTGCGATGCACGATCCTTCCCTTTCGTTCCGGTGAAGGTGATCCCTGTGAGCGGTTACTGCAAGCCGTGGGGGTGTCCAGCTGTGCAGGGATGAAACCCCTGGATCAGCGGGTTAATGCTCAACCAGGCTGGCAGGCCGTATGGATCGCCCGCCGTATTGCACGGAAGCTGAGCCTTCAACACCCTAAGGCTTGGCATAGCACTGCCTGCAAAACCAGGATCCGCAAGGCTCTTGATCACATCGCCATCCAGCAGGGCTGGCTGGCTCAGCCATTTCAGGGGCTCAACGACCAGCTGCTGGACCGCCTGGAGGACCGCTATGGCGCCAGCAATGAGCGGTTTGCTCAACGGGTGTGGGGCTGCTCCTGGAGGGATGTGTTTCCTCGCCCTAGCCCGCAGCCCAGCCCGCGAGCGCCCCGCAGCCGGGCGGAGCGGCGTGAGCTTGTGGCACTGGCGGAGCGACTCCTGGCCGAAGCAGTGGGGAGCGAGGGGAGCTGAAGCCGGGTTGCTCATGGCGGTTCAAGCCCGGCGGCCCCGTTCCCGGCTGCTGCTGAGCGCCGCGCTGACAAAACCTGAATCAGTGGATAGTGTTAATCTCTCCGAACGCTGGGATGGCCATGGCACTGGCAAGCGAGGTGCCGCCGATGTATCGGTCACCGACACTGCATTCTGGCTGGCGCAGGCGCCTTGAGACCTGGGGCATCAGCTTCGACCTGCCGGCTCTGCAGCGGCAAGGCAGTCGATTCCGGTTGGCCGCTTTCACCCTTGCCCGCACCGGCATCATTGTCATCCGCGCCGCCGCCTCCCCGGAGGCTGTGCATGCGCTCACCGCGATGGTGGAGAGCACTTGGGAGCAGGTTGCGGGTCTGCCACCTGGAGCCCAGCTCCCTGGGGTCATCATCAATCGTGATGATATCCGGGTGATCAAGGGCTACAAGTCTCTCGTAGAAAGCGAGGCCGCTGTGATCAACTTTCGCCATGGCGAAGATAATGGAATGATGGATATATTCCATCCAGAAAAACTGGCCCAGGGGGCGGGTGGTCTGTTGCTCGATTGCCTCCATGAGGGTCTTGTCGGTCAGTTGGCTGTTCGTGCCTTTGGAAAACCGCTGGAAGTGACCTGCCGCAATCTCTACGTCAACCGGGGTGTTGATAACACCCGCTTCTTCCATTGCGATGGAGAGCGGCTGAAGGTCAAATCGTTTGTTTACCTCTCCGAGGTTAACTCTCTGGATGTCGGCCCATATTGCTACATCAAGCATTCCCATCGCAATGCTGCACTGAGGCGTCGCAATCAGACGTTCAACCACAAGCATGGCCTCAACAAGCACGACTATCGCCAGCTCCATGGCTGCTTTGGCCTCCCCGTCTTCTGCCGTGCGGGGGATATGGTTGTTTCAGCGCAGCATGGTGCCCATCGCGGCTACCCGCAGACGCCGTCGGCCAAGCGCGCAGTACTGGTGAATGTTTATGAGCCCAAAGGCGCAAAGGCCAGTGGTTAGATGGTGAAAGGGTCGCGCACCTGCCACATTCATGCAGGAACTCATAAAACGGCTTCCAGTTATATCCAGAGCAGGCTCTATCAAAATCGTGAATTGTTGGCCCGCCACGGCCTCGTCTACGATTTTCCAGGGCATCCGAAATTCAAGCATAAGCCCCTTGTCCGTGCTGTTAACAGAGGTGCGTGGGAGCGTCTGGATCGCTACCTGAAGCGCCATTGCCATCACGGTGAAAGCCTGCTTTTAAGTGCCGAGCAATTCACTCGGCCTCTCTGTAATCCAGATCGTCTAGGGAAAATCAGGGATATTCTGGCGCGCCATGGCTTTGATCTTCATGTCGTCATTTTTGTAAGGCCGCAGCTGGAATATATAAACTCCAGGTATGTTTATGATCTGCGATGTCTTCGTCACTCGCTTTCTTTTGAGGACTACGTGCAGGCGTCTTTGGCTTCTCAGTCTGGGGACTTCTTCGACTACTGGCAGTTCTACACGCCATTGTTGGAGGCTGGTGTCCGCTGCACTTTTTTGCCATTCAGTCGACAATATGGAGACCCTTTCCTGCAGCTGATGCAAGCTCTCGGCCTTGACGTCGGCCTGGGTTACGCTGCAGCTGCTCCGGGGCGAGACAATGTCCAGCATGGTGCCAGGGGTGTTTGGCTCTCCAGGCTCGTGGTGGAGAGGCTCGGCAGACTCGGACAGAGTGGCCAGGCCCTAAAGAAGGCCAGCAAGGTCATGCGCCGCATCTCTGAGGAGCAAGGCTGGCATGAGGAGCGCTATTTTGGCTTCTCGGATGAGCTAGCTCTCCGCACATTGAATCACTATCAAGCGGGGAATGAATCCTTTGCCAGGCTGGTCTGGAACCGCTCATGGTTGGAGGTCTTTCCTCCTCGCCCGATCAAACAATGTCTGTATACACCGGTAAGCTCGGAGGACGAACGGAAGCTACGCATTCTCGCCGACCGGACTATCGCTGAGCTCGCCTCTCGCAATCCGGGCCTTGCCAAGGCAATCAGGGCTTCAGGCTGAACGCTGTTGTCGCAGTTTGTCGCAATTCGTCTTCCTTGTCTACGAAGGCGATTCCAGGCAGCTCAGAAGGGCCAGGGGATTCCTCTCGACAGTCAGTGTGTCCAAGGCATGGTTTCCGCGCCTGCTTTTCCATCGGTCCCCTTGGCGGCAGAGAGTCGGTATTCGCAGCGCAGATCTGGTCTGACAGCATCCTGTCTGTCCATGTCCACAAGCCTTGCGCTGGGTGCCGGACTGCTGGGTCAGGTGCTCAGCCGCTGATCAGCTTGAACGGCACCCGTCGGAATTCGATGGCGTCGTGGCGGTTGTCGCCGCGGCCCATCTGCTCCCGGTTTTCCCGCCGCTCTTCACCGCTCGCCTTGCGGGCGTCGGCCCCTGACTCGAACAGCAGGCCCACATCGCCATTGCCGAAGCGGTCCAGATCGCTGTAGCCGGTGAACACGCCCGGGCCGCTGGCGTAGCCATAGCCGCGCTGCCAGGTGCGGCCGTCGTCCCGGCTGATCTGGATGCGGCCGTTGGTGCGCAGGCTCAGGTCCACCGGGTTGGAGAACAGCAGGGTGGTGCGCCCATCCGGACTGAAGGCATAGCTCAGCAGGCTGGCCTGGCAGCCGTTCTCGGGCTCGATCAGGGTGGGGTCGGGGCCGCTGCTGGCCATGGTCAGGCCGCCGTCGTGGCTGAGGCTCACCACCCGCCGCCCCCCCTGGCTGCGGCTGTTGAGCATCAGGCTGCCGTTGGCCAGCTCGGCCACCGTGCACTCCCCGCTGGGGCTGTGGGAGGCCACCCCCCCCACCCGCCAGCTGGCACCGCCGTCGTCGGAGAGCAGGAGGTGGGAGGCGCTGCCCCGGCCCCGCTCGCCGTGGCGGGCCGGCACCACGATCCGTCCGGCGGCCGGCTCCCGCTGCTTCACGATGGCGTGTCCCGGCCCGATGCCATACCAGCGCTTCCAGCCCGGCAGCCGCGCCTGGGCGGTGATGTCCCGTGACGGGGCCCAGCTGCGGCCGTCGTCGTCGGAGCTGGTGAGGCGCACATGGCGCCGGCCGCGGTCATCCTTGCGCCGCACCGATTCGTTCCACAGCCACAGCAGCAGGATGCGGCCGCTGGCCAGCACCACCGGCACGGGGATCTTGCAGGGGTGGGGGCCGTCGTTGGCGATCACCTGCAGCGGGCCCCAGCTGCGGCCGCCATCGCTGGAGCGGCGCAGGATCACATCGATGTTGCCCTCGTCCTTGCAGTTGTCCACCCGGCCGCCGCAGAAGGCCAGCAGGGTGCCCTGGCGGGTGATCGCCAGGGCCGGGGTCCGGTAGCAGGTGTAGCCGTCCTGGCCCGCCACGAACGGCTGGCTGATCGCCAGCTCGTCGCCGCCCCCCCATGGGCCGCTGGCCATCAACGGGCCGCCCTGGCGCTTCAGGCCCGCCTGGGCCAGGGCCAGCGAGCCGGCGGCGGCCGGCAGGCCGATCAGGAGCTGACGGCGGCTGAACCTGACCACGGGCGGCTTCTTTCCTGGGTTCAGGGGAGCCACAGTAGGCAGGTTACGACCAAAACTGGCTCACGGTTCCCTGGGGGCCACCCTGGCAATAAAGCAATGCAGGATATTCTTTATCGGGATCGAAATCCGGCGGATAAATCACCCAGGTGTGCATCTGCTTTCCGTCGGTGGTTTCCAGCCAGCGTTCTTCCACTTCGCCCATTTTTAACTGGTCCAGCATTCCCTTGTTAACAGCAGTGATCGGTTCATCTTCCCCTGTTTCCGGATCCACAAGGTACAACTCAGCAGGCTGCGACATAGACACTTTCTGCGCCACCAGTTTATCCCCTGCAGGTTCGGCAGATTGATAATTATGAACCCCATCTGTAAGTCTCGCTATGTCACCCTCTTCCATGCTGACCCGGTAAATTTCGTCGGTCGCCTGAATGTTGCTGATAAAATAAACCGTTTGGCCCATGCCCCTGCGCGAGATATCGTCGCAGCGCACCATGAGCCTCGAGGCCTC
>JAWOBH010000030.1:0-19988 GCA_046498125.1 Prochlorococcaceae cyanobacterium
CAGCCGATGGGGGCGTCAGCTCCATCGCCGTGGGCAACTACGCCAACGACCACCACTACCCTGGAGCGGACTGGCCCCTGGCCCCCAAGAGCTGCCGCTGGGGGGGGCGCTGGAGCGGCACGCCGTTCACGGTGCCCTATAGCGCCCTGGTGAGCCGCGACACCGCCAACCTGCTGGCGGCCGACAAGTGCTTCAGCGTCAGCCACATGGCCAACGGCGCCACCCGGCTGCAGCCCCTGATCCTGAACATCGGCCAGGCGGCCGGGCTGGCGGCGGCCCTGTGCCTGCGGCGCGGCTGCGCGCCGGCCGAGCTGCCGGTGCGCCACCTGCAGCGGGCCCTGATCAGCGATGGCCTGGCCCCGGCCGGTCCCCTGCCCCTCTGGGACACCCCCTGGCACCACCCCGCCTGGCGCCGGCGCCAGCAGGCTGCGCTCGATGACCCCGGCCTGCTCGATGCCAGCGGCCAGCTGGCCGGGGGCCAGAAGCGAGCCGGCGTCCTGGAGCCCGACCTGGACCCGGCCCAGGCACCGGCTTCAGCCCACGAACAGCTCTGGAGCGGCGTTCTGGTGAGCGATGGGCAGGGGGGATTCCAGCTGGACACCGGCGCCGACACCCCTGGAGGAGCACCCCGCCGCTGGCCCCTGATCACCCTGGAGCCGGCCCTGCATCACTGGCTCGCCCAGGCGGCCGACGGGACCGCCGCCGAGCCCGTGCGGCTGCTGGCGGTGGCCAACCCCTGGGGGCCCTGGTTGCGGGTGACCCGGCTTCAGGCGCCGGCCACCAGCCGCAGCTGATCGCGCAGCGAATCCACCTGCTGCACCCGCAGCAGCAGGGGTGTGGCCGGCTCGGCCGCCTCCGGTGCCAGGGCGGGCAGATCCATCGCCAGATCCTCCACATGCACCAGGGCGAGCCGGTCCTGGGCCCGCAACCAGCGCAGGAAGCAGCAGCGCCACTGCTGGCCGCGGTGGGCCTCGAACCACACCTGTTGCCAGTGACGCTGATCCTCGCGGCTGATCTGCACCGCCTGCCGGACAGGACCCTCCAGCTCCTCGAGCAGGGCGAGGACCGCGGCGCTGTCGAGCGGCTCCTCTCCCCGCTCCAGGGCCAGCAGCTGGCGTTGCACCAGCAGGTCGCCGTAGCGGCGGATCGGGGAGGTGGCCTGGACGTAGGCCGGCAGGCCGAGGCTGAAGTGGGGAGCGGGCGAACAGCCGGTGTGCCCGCGGCTGAGACAGGCCTTGATCGCCGCATGGCGCACCGGCCCCGCAGGCAGGGCCTCGAGCGCGTGGGCGGGAGGCAGCTCGGCGGTGGGCTGGCTGCGATAGGGCAGGGCCAGCCCATGGCGGCGGCCGTGCTCGGCCACCACCGCGCCGGCCAGGATCATCGCCTCGGCCACCAGCTGGCGGGCCGGACCCGGCTCCGTGATCTCCAGCTCCGGGTCACCGTCCTGCTCGCGGATGCGGCCCTCCGGCTGATCCAGCAGCAGCGCCCCCCGGGCCAGGCGCCAGGCGCGGCGGCGCTGCAGCAGCTCCTGCAGCGCCGCCAGCTGGCGCTCCTGGGGCGGGGCCAGCTCAATCAGCTCATCGGCATCGTCATAGGAAAGCCGGTAGCGGGGTTGCACCCAGCTGCGGCACACCCCACTGGCGGCCACGGCACCCTCGTCGTCCAGGTCCACCCAGAGGCTCCAGGCGGGGCAGCGCTGGCCGGCCCGCAGGCTGAAAGGGCCGTGGCTGAGCTGGGGGGGAAACATCGGCAGGGTGCCCCGGGCCAGATAGAGGCTGGTGGCCCGCCGCCGTGCCTCCAGATCCAGGACTGAACCGGCTGCCACCAGCCGGCCGGGATCGGCCACGTGAATCCACAGGCGCGGACGGCCGTCGGGTCCCGCGTCCAGGGCCAGGCCGTCATCGATGTCGCGGGTGTCCTCGTCGTCGATGGTGACGACGTGCTGGCCACTGAGATCCACCCGCGCGCCATCCCCGGGCAGGTCCTGGCCGGCGAGCTCGAGCAGGCGATCGGCCTCCGCCCCCTGGGCGGGGGAGAACCCCAGCTGCCAGGGGGTCTGGCTCAGGGACGGCAGGTGGTGGCGAGGCCACTGGCCCAGGTCCACCAGCAAGTGGCGGATGCCGCCGCTGTCGACGTGGCAGTGGGCGGCCTGCAGGGCCTTGCGCAACGCGCCGGGCAAGGGCGTGGCCGTGTCCTCCCCGGCCCAGCGCCGCAGCAGCTCCAGCTCCTGGCGCTGGTCAGGGGCCAGGGCGTCGGCATCGATCGGCTCACGGGCCTGCAGGGCCTGATGCCAGTGCTGCTGCTGCTGGCGCTGCAGTGTCTGCTGGTGGCGTTGCCGCCGCAGCTGGCGCAGTTCAACGCTGGACCGGGGGCTGATCCCGGAGGGGCGCAGGCGGAACAGCAGCTGGGCTCCGTGCAGCCACAGCCAGCCAGCGGCCAGCTGCTGGGGCTCCTGGCCGCCCAGCACCAGGTCGCACCAGGCGGCCAGGCTGAGATCGCCGGCATCCGCCTCCACCAGAAGCCACCAGGCCGAACCGAGGTCGCGGCGGCCGGGCTGGATGGCAGCCAGATCCTCCCGGCTGAACGCCCAGGGGGCGATGCCCAGCCGCCGCGGTGGAGACAGGGCTGCCGGCAGCACACAGATGGTCTGCACAGCGCGGCGGGGCAGGGTCAGAGCTTTGCCCGACCAGCCCTGGGCCAACAGGACCCGTGACCCCTGAAGGCCGACCACGACAGCCAGGACCGGGCAGCGCTCGCCGCCCCGCTCGAGCAGCACACCGGCAAGATCGCCGGGATGGAGGGGGTCGTGGGCCAGACGCCGCTCAGCCTTCCGGGTTGACGAAGGGCAGCAGGGCCACGATGCGGGCGCGCTTCACGGCGTTGGTGAGGTCGCGCTGTTGCTGGGCGGTGAGCCCGGTGAGACGGCGGGGCAGGATCTTGCCGCGCTCGGTGATGAATTTCTTGAGCAGATCGACGTCCTTGTAGTCGATCGGATCGCCCGGCTTGATGGGCGAGAGGCGCTTTTTGAAAAAGGTTCCGGCCATGGAAGGAGAGTTGGAGGAAGAGGGAGGATCCGCAGAGCAGAGCGTCAGATCAGACAGATCACCAGTTGCAGATCACCAGTTGGTTCTCACCAGTTGGTTCAGCAGATGGGATCACCGGTTCGGATCAGTGGATCGGATCAGTGGATCGGAGCTGGGGAATTGGATCGCCAGATCGGATCGCGGGAGCAGATCGATGGTTGCCGGGTCAAACCGGCAAGCGTTGGATCAGCAGCCGATCAAGGAGCCGGTCACTTGATTTCCTTGTGAACGGTCGACGTGTTGCAGTGCGGGCAGAACTTCTTCAGCTCCAGCCGTTCGGTGGTGTTGCGGCGGTTCTTCTCGGTGGTGTAGCGAGACACACCAGGAGACCGCTTGGCGGGGTTGGACCGGCATTCCGTGCACTCGAGAGTGATCACGATCCGGACGCCCTTGTTCTTAGCCATGAAGGACGTTGCGCCGCGTCAGCGAAGCATGGGGACAAGCCAACACCATACCTGTCGAGGTGTCGCTCTTCGTTGGGTCCAATCCCGCTGCCTAGGATCCGCGGCTCTGCCGTCCAGGACTTCGATCATGCGGGTCTCCCACAAGTGGCTGCGGGAACTCGTGAGTGGACCGGGCGGCCAGGCTGAGCTGGATCTCGACATCGACACCCTGGCTGAGCGGCTGTCGATTGCCGGCTTTGAGGTGGAGGGGGTGGAGGACCTGGCCGCCCGCGCCGCCGGCGTGGTGGTGGGCCGGGTGATCAGCCGTGAACCCCATCCCGATGCCACCAAGCTGAGCGTGTGCCAGGTGGATGTGGGCGGCGAGCAACCGCTGCAGATCGTTTGCGGCGCCGCCAACGTGCGCGCCGGGATCCACGTGCCGGTGGCCCTGGTGGGCACCACCCTGCCGGCGGTGAACCTCACCATCAAGCCGGCGGAGCTGCGTGGTGTGGCCAGCAGCGGCATGATCTGCTCGCTGGCTGAACTGGGCTTCAGCGAGAGCTCCGATGGCATCGCCGTGCTCGATGAGCTGCTGGAGACGGTGCCCCCGCTGGGCACAGCGGTGGGTCCGAGCCTGGGCCTTGACGACCAGGTGCTGGAGCTGGCGATCACCGCCAATCGGCCCGATGGCCTCTCGATGCGGGGGATCGCCCGGGAGGTGGCGGCCCTGTGCGGCGCCCGGACCCGCTTCAGCAGCAGTGCGCCGGCCTGCGCCACTGAGGCGCTGAACACCGCCCCGGCTGCCCAGCGGGCGATGGAGGAGGGGGGGCTGTTCAGCCTCACGGCCCTGGACGGGCTGCGGGTGGCCCCTTCGCCGCGGTGGCTGCAGCGTCGGCTGGAGAAGGCCGGCATCCGCCCGATCAACAACGTGGTGGACATCACCAATCTGGTGATGCTGGAGACGGGCCAGCCCCTGCACGCCTTCGACCGCGACGCCCTGGCGGCACTGAACAGGGCTGGCGGGGTGCCCGATCCAGGTTCCATCGGCCTGCGCCAGGCCCGGCCCGACGAGGGCTTCACCAGCCTCGATGGCGTGCAGCGCCGGCTGAACGAAGCCGCCCTGGTGGTGACCTACGCCGACCAGCCCATCGCCCTGGCGGGGGTGATCGGTGGTGCGGGCGAAGCCGTGCACGAGGGCACCACCGCCATCTGGCTGGAGGCGGCCGTGTTCCCGGCCCGTCGGGTGCGCCAGTCGGCCCGCAGCCTGGGGCTGCGCACCGAGGCCAGCAGCCGCTTCGAGAAGGGGCTGTCTCCGGAGGCCACCCTGGAGGCAGCCGACCGCGCCTGCGCCCTGCTCGTGGAGCTGGCCGGCGCCACGGTGCAGGGCCGCTGGCTGCACCGCCGGCCCCAGCAACCCCAGGAGCCCCTGCGGCTGCGCCGCGACGCCCTCCACAACCTGCTGGGCCCGGTGCTGGTGGAGGGCGAAGCGAACGACCTGGACGACGAACACATCAGCGCCACCCTGGAGGCCATCGGCTGCATGCTGGAGGCCTGTGACGACGGCTGGCTGGTGCGGGTGCCCCCGACCCGGGCCCTCGATCTCTGCCGGGAGGTGGATCTGATCGAGGAGGTGGCCCGGCTGGTGGGCTACGACCAGTTCGCCGCCCACCTGCCCGATCCGATCGAGCCCGGTGGCCTGAATCCGGCCCAGGAGGCGGAGCGGCGCCTGCGCCGGGCCCTCTGCGCCGCCGGGCTGCAGGAGGCGTGCAGCTTCTCGCTGGTGGCGGCGGGCGTAGGACGCATCCCCCTGGCCAACCCGCTGCTGACCGATTACGGCCATCTGCGGGATCAGCTGGGGGAGGAGCTGCTCGAGGCTGCCCGGCGCAACCTGCAGAGCGGCCAGGGAGGGTTCTGGGCCTTTGAGATCGGCCAGGTGTTTCAGCCGGATGGCCGCGAGGCGCGCACGCTGCTCAGCGGCGTGATCTGCGGCGAACGCCGCGCGGGGCGCTGGCGCACCAGCGGCAAACCGACCCCGCCCGACTATTTCCAGGCTCGCGGTGTGCTGCAGCAGGCCCTCGCGGCCCTCAAGCTGCCCCTCGAGGACAGGCCCCTGACGGTGCACCCCCTGCTTCATCCCGGCCGGGCGGCCGAGCTGGTGGTGGAAGGCCGGCCGGCCGGCTGGTTCGGCCAGCTCCATCCCAGCCAGGCGGAGCTGCTCGACCTTCCGCAGACCACCTATCTGTTCGAACTCGAGCTGGCGGCTCTGCTGAGCGCCGCCACCCGCCGCAACCGCTGGCAGCCCGCGTTCAGCCCGTTCGCCACGGTGCCGGCGGCGGAACGGGACCTGGCCCTGGTGGTGCCTGCCAGCACCCGATCGGCCCAGCTGCTGCAGGTGATCCGCAAGGCCGGCCGGCCCCTGCTGGAGCAGGCCGAGCTGATCGACCGCTACGAGGGAGAGCCCCTCGCCAGCGGTCAGTGCAGCCAGGCCTTCCGGCTGCGCTACCGGAATCCCGAGCGCACCCTCACCGAGGCGGAAGTGGAGAGCGCCCACAGCCTCATCCGCAAGGCACTGGAGAAGCAGCTGGGAGCCCAGTTGCGCTGAGGCGCAGCACGGCGAGGGCCTCCACGTGGCTGGTCTGGGGAAAGAAGTCGATCGGTTGCACGCTCTCCAGGTTGTAGGGCCCTCGGGGGGCCGCGAGCTGGGCAAGATCCCGGGCCAGGGTGGCGGGATCGCAGCTGAGGTAGAGCAGGGTGGGCGGCGGAGCCGCCAGCACCGCGGCCAGCACCGCGGGCTCGAGGCCCTTGCGCGGTGGATCAACAACCAGGGCCTGGCAGTCGGGGATGGCCTCAGCCAGCAGGTCAGCCACCGGTCCTTCCTGGAAGCGGCAGCGCTCCGCCACACCGTTGAACACCGCGTTGCGACGGGCCAGGTCGACAGCCGCCCCGGCGCGCTCCATGCCCAGCACGGTCCAGCCCGCCGCAGCCATGGGCAGGCCGTAGGTGCCGATGCCGCAGTAGGCGTCGATCAGGGTGCCGGGGCCCTGGGCGGCCAGGGCTGAGCGCAGCAGCGGCACCACGGCCTCGGCCTGGGTGGTGTTCACCTGGAAGAAGCTGTCGGCCCCCACCTGCAGTTCCAGCCCGGCGAAGCGCTCGCGCAGCCAGTCGCGCCCCGCCACCGCCTCCGTGGTGGGGCCCAGAAGGGTGTTGCTGGGCTGGTCCTGGATGTTGAGGCACACGCCCACCAGCTGGGGCCAGCGCTCCAGCCAGCGGCCGGCCAGCTCCTCCAGGCCGGGCAGCTGACGGTGGCTGCTCACCAGCGTGATCAGCAACTCACCGCTGTGGTATCCCAGCCGCAGCGCCAGGTGGCGCAGGCCGCCACTGGCACGCAGGTGACGGTCCACAGGCCAGCCGCTGGTCTCCAGATCGGCCTTGAGCGGGGCGATCAGCTCATCGAGGCGGGGATCCAGCACCGGACAGTGGTTGAGATTCACGATCCGGTGGCTGCCTGGCCGGTAGTAGCCGGCCGTGAGCGCCCCGTCCTGCCGACGCTCCAGGGGCAGCACGGCACGGTTGCGGTAGCTGAGGCCATCGCCCGCGGCCAGGATGGGGGGCACCAGTGCCTGCCAGTCGCAATCCAGGCGGGCGATGCGCTGCAGGGCATCAATCAGTTTCTGCCGCTTCCAGCGCTGCTGGGCCCCTGGCTGAAGGTGCTGGACGCTGCAGCCGCCACAGCGCTCGGCCAGGATGCAGGGCGGGCGGCGCCGCTCGGGCGAAGGCTCCAGCACCGCCAGCAGCTCGGCCGACCAGTGGCTGCGGGAGCGGTGCACCAGCCGCAGCCGAACGGTTTCGCCGGGGAGCCCCCCGGGGACAAACAGCACCTGGCCCCCGTGGCGCACCACCGCCTGACCATCGTGGGACAGGCCGGAGACGATGCCCTCCAACCGCTCACCCGCCACCAGGGGGTGAATCTGCCCGGCCTTGTCTGTGCCCATCCGATGCGCCGTGCCGCAGCAGGGAACCTACGGCGTGCAAAGGGCCGTTACACCTTCACCGGCCCGGTCCGGAGAGCCGAGCGGGCTCGATAGAGTCGGCGGGCATGTGGTCGCTGCGATGAGCGTCGTTCGGGATCTGATCCTCCAGGCGGATGATCAACTTCGCTATCCCAGCAGTGGTGAACTCCGCTCGATGGTGGAGTACCTCAGCGGCGGTGAGCGGCGGCTGGGGGTGGTGCGGGCACTCACCGAGAACGAGAAGAAGATCGTCGATGAGGCCGCCAAGCAGCTGTTCCTCCGCAAGCCCGACTATGTGGCTCCCGGCGGTAATGCCTACGGCCAGAAGCAGCGTGCCCAATGCCTGCGTGACTACGGCTGGTATCTGCGCCTGGTGACCTACGGGGTGCTGGCGGGCAGCACCGAGCTGATCCAGAAGATCGGTCTGGAGGGAGCCCGGGAGATGTACAACAGCCTCGGCGTGCCCATGCCCGGCATGGTGGAGGCCATGCGCACCTTGAAGGATGCCGCCTTGGCCCTGCTGGGCAGCGAGGAGGCCGCCCTCGCAGGTCCGTACTTCGACTTTCTCATCCAGGGGATGCAGACCCCCACCTGAACCCCTCTCCGCGGCAGGCGGCGCGGCGACGGCAGAACCCCAGACCCGGTCGAGACGGGCTCGACCGGGTCTTTGTTTTGGTCCAAGGTCAGGACTGATCTGAGACGAGCAAGATGTTTCTGGTCCGGGGTCTGGACCTGCGCCGCTGGACTTCAGAGTGGCGCGTCCAGGGCTGGCTCACCCCGGCCGGTTTGCGATGGCGGGATGGGGCGTTCCTGCTCCGGTGCTGAGGCCCGCAGCGCTTGGAGACTCGCAAGCCAAGGTCGGCCTGAACCATGGAGACTCGCTGGAGTCAGATGGGACTCAGTGCGGGACCCAGATCAGGACACAGATGCGACTGACAGGATCACTGGATCGTCGTTGCGCGCGGTGTTTGCCGACCCTCCCGGTCCCTGAGGTCGAGGGCACTGCTGCCCGCAGCGAGGGCCGCGTTGAGCGATGCATGGATCCCATCAAGGACTCGGAATAAGACTAGTGGCGTGTCTCAAATGACATGGCTGCGACCAAATGCGCCCGCCTGACTCTCGCTTCGGCTGAAGCACCAGAGTTTCCCCTGCGTATCTGTGTCTTAGACAGTTACGCAGCCCTCATAGATGCCGACTGGACCTACGTTCTCGGGCCCTGTCCAGCGGTCTGGACACGCTCCTTGCCCACAGCGGGACAGAGGCTGAGCCAGCGCTGACGCGGCACAACCCCTCCTGATCGACAACAACGCCACGATCAGCGAGCTCCCAGACAGGAGGTGCGATGAGGAAGGTGCGATGAACCATTGAAATCAGCGAAAAAACCGGATGTGGAGCACGACAACAGAAAGTCCAAGCGTCCCATTCGAGACTCTTTGCTGGTCCTTCGCTGAGACCCATACGAGGACTGTGCATCACTGAATGGATGGCCCGCAGCCGCGGCTCCCTGGAGACGCCAGGGGGACGCAGCTTCTCAATCAGTCGTCTGACTCCGGACGCAGACTGAGACCACTCAAGAGACTGACATGCAACATCCGAGATCAGATCAGGGAGTGCGGTAGAGCTCCTTCAGCATCTGGTAGGCCTCGTTGAGGCGCCGCATCGCATCCTCCGAGCCTCCGGAGTCGGGGTGGTGGGCCAGGGCCATCTCGCGGTAAGCCTCGCGGATCTCGCCCAGGCTGAGGCGATGCCCGGGGGTTGTGGGCAGTTGCAGCAGCCTGAGGGCGCCATGGAGAGTCATCGTGTGTTCCAGGGTCTGGAAGGACGTGCCCCGCCGCCGGCGGCGGAACCGGTGCACGAAACGCCGGATCAGGGTGGGCAGACGCAGCTCCAGGGTGGAACCGCTGAACGGGTCCTCCAGGATTCCGGCGGCCGCGATCACCCGCTCGAAGCTGGCTGGGCCCGCGGGCCAGGCGGGCGAGAGGCTGCCCATCACCTGGCTCACCAAGGTCCAGCTGAAGGGCCGGCCCTCGCTCAGGTCGCTCTGGGGCCAGATGTCCTGGGCCAGCCACACCATCGCCGCCTCCAGCACCGCCGGGTTGGCCGGCTTGCCGTAGAGCTCCAACCAGTGGCTGGCGGCCCGCGCCAAGGCGCCCTCGATCACCTCGTCCCCCAGTTGGGGCAGCGGGTCAGACGACTCTGTAGGGCGGTCCGGCGGGGGCTCCAGGCTGCGGCGCACCTGCTCGGAGCGGCGGCGCACGAATCCAGGCAGATCGATCCCCCGGCCAGCCGCTGAACGGGAGGCCGGCGGGGGCCGCTCCCGGTTGTGCTCGCTGCTGGGATCAGCCCGACCCAGCTGCTCGGTCCCAGCGTCAAACTCCAGATCCAGCGCCAGTTCACCGCTGCCCTCACGGACGACGAGCACCAGGCTGCCCTGTTCATCAAACAGCCCCGGCTGCTCTGGGTCCGTCTTGGGCCCTCCCCTCCGCTGGATTGCCGGGACGGCTCCGGTGACCCGCTGTCCCTCCCCCGCCTCGATCAGGTTGGCGCCGTCGTCTTCACCGCCGTGCTCACCGCCGTCTTCGCCGGCCTCGTCGTCGGCCTCGTCGTCGGGATCGAGGATGTTGCGCAGCAGCCGCTCCACGATCGCGCCGCGGCTGCGCAGGCCGTATTCCCCCTTCAGGGCATCGAGGTGGGCCACCAGCTTGGCACTGAGTTTCAGCTGGATGCTGCGCTGGGGCTGATCGCCCTGGAAGTCGTCCTCACGCACGGGCCTGGGGTCGCGACGGGTCAGTTCCTCAGCAGACCGCGCATCACCTCCTGCTGGGCCTCCATCGCCTCCTGGTAGCGCTCCAGCGAACCGGGGTTGACCCCCTGCATGCGCACGGGAGCGGCCTGGGGAAGGTTGGCCGGCGGGCGCTGCGGCTGGCGCGGCTGGGGAGCGGGGGCCTGCTGCTGACGAACGGCAGGCTGGACCGGGGGCTCCGGGCGGCCCTCGGGACCGGGTTGGGGGCGGGGCGCCACCGCAGCAGGGCCCGCAGCCGGGGCGCTCACCTGCTGCTCGGCGGCCTGACGGGCCTGCACCATGGCCAGCTGGCTGGCCGGCACCACACTGAGCAGATGGCCGGGCGTGGCATCGGCCGGATAGACCATGCTGATCCGCACCGGATTGCTCACATTCGGTTGCAGGTTGAGGGTGGTGAGCGAATAACTCTCCCCCGACTGCATCCCCAGGTGCATCTCCTCGAGACCATCGCGGGTGCGCACCTGCAGGGACCCTCGGAAGGCCGTGAACTGGGGGGTGCCCGGACGGCTGCTGGGGTGGCTCATCACCAGTTCGTAGGGGCCGTTGCCGTAGAGCTCCAGATCGATGTCGAACCGCACCCCATAGGTGCCCACGTTGTCGAGGGACGAATCCAGCATCCGCACCGCCAGGGGGTTGACCTGGATGTCACGGGTACCGAAGTGGGTGCGGTTGGTGCTGGTGAAGGGAACGTGCAGGGGGCCCTGGGTGCGCAGGTCGTGGCGCAGGCTCGCCTGGTATGTGTCGCCGATGGCGACCCCGCCGACGCGGGAGAACACCCGGCCGCTCTGGATGTCGCCCCGCATGGTCAGATACACCCGGCCCGGCGCCAAGCGGCGACGGTCCAGCACCGCCACCAGATCGGCATCGCTGCGGGGGTTGGAGGCTGCCACCACCGCCATCTGGAAGGGGCCATCGCTGCGGCCGCGCAGCAGGGCATTGGCGATGCCGAGCGCGGGCAGCTGGGTGCGCAGCAGCACGATGCGGCTCCGGGGTGGGATCCTCACCGACTGGAGCAGCTCCCGATCCAGACTGCCGCGCAGCATCTGCACCGCCGTGGCGTCTCCGGGCCCGGTGTTCCAGGGCCGGGTGCCCAGGGGCCTGACACCCATTTTGTGCGTGCCGAGGTAGGGGGCCTGAAAGCTGTTGCGCACAGCTCCCCGCTCGAACTGAACGTTCACCGGGCGGGCGCCGGGATTGGTGAGGATCAGGCCCAGGGTGAGTTCGGTGCGCCGCTCCTGGGGCCGGATCTGTCCGCGGTAGCTGGGGAAGTACTTGTGGTGCAGGTGCACCCCGAAGTCACCGTTGAAGGTGTACTCGGCGTTCTGCAGAGGTCGGCCCGTTTCGGCGGCGTAGGACACCCCCGGCTCGGTGCTGATCAGGATGCCCGGACCCTCCACTTCCTCCGGCTGGTTGGAATGGAGCACCGGCACCGTGTTGAAGGTGCCCTCCAGGGGGCGGGCCCGCTGACCGGCCATCAGGGCGACATAGGCCTGGGCGGGAGCGGCGGGCGCCAGCACGGCCACGGTGAGCAGGGTGGTCGCCAGCGGGCGCAGGGAGAATGGGACGACGGAGATCAAGCGCTGCGGGTATCGAAGGGCAGGGGCCGGCGAGGGAGGGGTGATCCGTTCGGGGTGTGGAGCAGGACGGAACTTCAGGGTCCTGTTCTGGGGGCCTGGCCTCCCGTCTGGCCCACCGCACCGGCTAGAACCTGGAAACCTGAGCAAGTGTGTCATGTTTCCTCCCATGGGTTGCTGCCGCGATGAAGGAGCGGCCGGCAGTGGCCTGCGCCGCCACCAGGAGCGCAAGCTGCGGATGCTGCGCTTCTGGCGGGACGGGGTCGAACGTCAGCTGGCCGCCCTCGAGGCCGCCATCAGCACCCTGGAGCGCCAGATGCAGCGAGACCAGGACCAGCAGCCCCAGGGCTGAGCAGCCGGCGCAACTCCTCCAATCCCCTGCGCAGGCGGCGCTGCACCGTCATCGGGCTCACCTGCAACAGCTCCGCGGTACGGCGGTAGCTCCACCCTGCCAGCACCACCCGCTCCACAACCGCCCGCAGCGGCTCCTCCAGCTGGCTGAGCAGAAGCGCGGCATCCGGCTCCGGTGTCGTCCCAGTCACTGCTGATGCCGCGGCTGTCTCGAAGCCCGGCCAGTCCTCAGCGAGGGTTTCGCTGAGAACCTCATCGAGGCTCAGGGGTCGTTGCAGCGGCAGGGAGTTCTCCAGGTCCTGCCACTGGCGCTGGCTCAGCCCCATCGCCTGCCTCAGCTGCTCGGCGCCGGGTTCAGCGGCACCCCGGCAGGCCCACTGGCGCCGCAGGCGGCTGAGCTGCTGACGCCGCTCCTCCAGCCGGCGGGGCAGTCTCACGGGAGCGGCCAGATCGCGCAGGTAGTGGAGGATGGCGCCGCGCACATGGGGCCGGGCGAAAGCGCTGAACGGGGTGGTGGTGGCGGGCCGGTAGAGCTCCGCCGCCCGCAGCAGCCCCAGCAGCCCCACCTGGATGAGGTCGTCAAGCGGTTCGGCGCAGCGCTGGTGGTAGTGGAGGGCAATCGGGCGCACCAGCTCGCGGTATTGCTCGATGCGGCGGTTGCGGCGCTGGATGCAGCGGGGCAGGGCCGCAGTGCTGGAGATGGTGGACATAACAGCAGATGGAAAGAGGTGATGACGGACCCGGTGGGCTCGTCTCTTTCCACAGAGCTGCAGATGGCGGACCTGGCGCAACCGTGAAATCACGGAACCTGCGCCGGGCCCGTTGCCCTCAGCCCGGCCGGGGTGAGGACACCCGGCGCAGCAATTCCCAGGGGCCGTGCTCCAGCAGCCAGGGCAGGTCGGAACCCTCGCTGAGCAGCAGGTAGCCGGCGAACCCCAGGGCGTTGAGGCTGAACCCGGCACAGTGCTCCCGCTCGCGTCGCACCGTGAGAAACCAGTGGTCATCGAACAGCAGGTTGTAGGGGTGACGGGGCTGGGGGTCATGGGCCGGATCACCCAGCTCCAAGACCGCGGCGTGGGTTCGGTAGAGCCGCTGCAGCTCCTCCGCCCTGGCCTCCTCGCCAGCGCAGGGGTGGTCCTGCTCGATGCGACTGAGGGCGTAGCGCCAGGGCCAGGGACCGCTGCCGCCGGCGCCCGCAGGGCCATGGATCTGCTCCAGCAACAGAGGGGCCAGCGGACAGCTGGTCTCCCCGCCGGAGCGGGGCAGCAGCTGGAGATGGCGGTGGGGCTGGCTGGCGCCGGCGGCCGCGCAGCTGTTGAAAAACCACAGCCCGCCGGTATCGGCCGCCACGTGCCCCACCGCCCCCCAGTCGAGCGGCCGCAACCAGCCCGACTGGGGCTGCCACTCCTGGGTGATCACCAGCACGTGACCGGGTTGCACCGGGTACTTGTTGAGCAGGACCACATGGCGATCGGCCAGGCGGCGCACCTCCAGCTCAGGCTCCCAGGGGAGGAAGGGATTGGGTCTGGGCCCGCCGCCGCGCAGGTGCTTGGGGGTGCGGCTGAGCAGACGCCGCAGCGTGAAGGGCTCCAGCTGGGGGCAGCTCAGGGCTTCGGTGCGCAGGGGCACCAGGGCTCCATCGCCTTCGGCCTGCCGAGACCGCTCCAGAGCCTCCAGCCAGATCTGTTCAGCTCGCCCCACCACCGGCCTGGAGGCGGGCCAGGGAGGCGCCCTGGTAGTAGTGCCCGAGAATCTGGTTGTAGGTGTAGCCCTTGAGAGCCAGATCCTGGGCGCCGTGCTGACTCATGCTGGCTCCGTAGCGACCGTGGGCCTCCTGGGTGAGCTGGTAGGTGGCGGCGTAGAGGCTCTCGACGATCGCCCCCTGGTAGCTGAGGATCAGCCCGGCGGTGCTGTCGGCGGCCTGCCGGGTGCGGTCGTTGACGCTGTTCAGACCCCGGTAGGCCTGCCAGCGGGTGGTGTCGCCCAGGTGCCAGTGGGGGTCGGCGGGACGAGCCATGTGGGCCAGGGCGTAGGAGCGGGCGGCCACCGCCTGGGCCCGCAGGGCCTCCAACGACCAGCTGCTGGGCATCTCCGCACCCACCACCGAGCTGATGTAGCGCTCCAGGCCCAGGTGGTTGATCGCCCGCAGCCGTCCGTTCTGCTCCAGCAGGCGCAGCCGTCCGGCGTAGGGCTGACCGTTGACGACCAGGGCCGGTCCACTGGTCTGCAGCCAGGCCTCCGGCCCGGCGGCCCAGAGCCCGCTGAACTGGACGCTGTCGCCGGGCCCACCCTGCTGGAGCACGGTGCCGTCCCGGCTGAGCAGTTGCCAGGGGCCCTGGGCCGAGAGGTTGGGGGAGGAGCCCACCCCCAGCAGGGCCACCCGGATCTCCAGGTCAACCGCGGCGGCGGCGGCTGGCTCCACGAGGGTGGGAAGCCCGGAGCCGGAGGCTGCGGACGCGGTCGCCGTCGCGTCGTGCCCATCGGCCCGCTGGGCCTCGAGATCCCGCAGCTGCTGGGCGGCGCTGAAAGTGTCGATCGGAGGGGCCGGTGCCGGCAGCTCCAGCAGGGCGTCCAGCAGGTCGCCCTGGCTCACGGCCTGGGGCCTGGGGGCCAGGCTCTGGGCCACGTAGCCCACGCTCATGGCGAACAGCGCCAGGGGCGTGAGCACCAGCATCTGCAGGGCGAAGGGTGTCCGCAGCCTCAGGGGAGCAGGGAACGCCAGCCGACGTCGGAGGCCGGCCGCTCCGCAGCGCAGGCTGTCGAGGGCCGCTCGACCCCGGGCCAGGGATCCAGTCGCAAGCTTCCATCCCACAGCAGGTGACCCGCTCCGCACAGGCGGATCATGCCTGAAGATGCCGCTTTGCACACCATCCCGCCTGGCCGGTGGGAACATTGCCAGCCCACCACCTCGCTGAGGCCCAGCCGCCGCAGCCACCAGGAGGCCACAAGGGCGTGGGCCGAGCCGGTGACCGCATCCTCCGGGATTCCCAGCCCCGGGGCCAGAAAGCGCAGCTGATAGTGGCAGGGCTCACCCAGCACCGTGGCGATGCTGCCCGCCGGCATGGCCTGCATCAGCACCAGTCCGGGGCGCACCTGCTCCGGCAGCTCCCCGGCCGGCAGCACGGCCTGCGCCAGCGGCGCCGCAGCAGGCAGCAGCACCACCCGGTAGTTGAGCGCCGAGTGCCAGCAGGCCTCGGGTGGCACGCCCAGCTGACGCTGGAGGTAGTCGAGCAGCTCGGGTTCGGCGGCAACGGGCTCCAGCCTGCCGGCGGGCAATTCGATCCGCGCCGCGCCCTGACGGCTGGCCTCGAGCTCAACGACAAGGGGCCCACTGCGGCTGTGCAGCGCCAGGCGGGTGCCCGGTGCCAGCAGTCCCCAGCGACCCAGCGCCAGGGCGGCGGCAAGGGTGGCGTGGCCGCAGAGGTTCACCTCGCAGCTGGGGGTGAACCAGCGCAGCAACCAGTGCTCGCCGACGCGCAGCAGAAAGGCTGTTTCCGACTGCTTGAGGCTGGCCGCCAGCGCCTGGAGCACAGCGGCCTCCAGGGGGTGGCGCAGCAGCACCACGGTGGCGCCGTTGCCACTGCAGGGGCGCTCGGCGAAGGCCTCCACCAGCAGGGCGGGCAGGGCCGTGGCGGGCTCAGCGGCAGGTCTGGTCATGACTGGCTGAGCAGGGCCTCGGCTCGCAGCTGCCGCTCCATCAGCGCCCGGGCGGCCTCCTGGGCGGTGCTGCGGCCGTCGATCACGGCCACAACCTGTTCGCAGATCGGCAGGGTCCAGCCCCGGCGGCCGGCCAGGGCCAGGGCCGCCCGGGCCGTGGGCGCACCCTCCACCGTGGCACCGATGCGGACGCGGGCGGTGTCGAGATCCAGGCCTTCGGCCAGCAAAAGGCCGCAGCGGTAGTTGCGGCTCAGGGGGCTGGTGGCGGTGGCCAGCAGATCCCCCAGGCCAGCCAGGCCGTAGAGGCTGGCGGGCGAGCCCCCCAGCCCCTCCAGCACCACCCCCATCTCGGCCAGGCCACGGGTGAGCAGGGAGGCACGGGCGTTGGCGCCCAGCTCCAGGCCGTCGCAGAGGCCGGCTGCCACGGCCATCACGTTCTTGAGGGCGCCGGCCACCTCGGTGCCCACGGGATCGTCGTTGGTGTACAGACGCAGATTGGCGCCACTCAGGCGGCCCTGCAGTGTGCTGGCCAGACCCTGCTCGCTGCTGGCCAGCACGCTGGCGGCCGGCAGGCCCTGGGCCAGTTCGGCGGCCAGGTTGGGGCCGCTCAGCACCAGCAGGGGAGCCTGCAGTCCGTGCTGAAGCCAGAGGCAGCTGGCGGTGGTGAGGCACTCCAGGTCGATGCCCTTGCTGCAGCTCAGCAAGGGCAGGCCGGCAGGCCAGCGGGGCGCCAGGGCAGCGGCCAGGGGGCCGACGCCGGCCATCGACACGGCCACCACCCCCAGATCCGTGTTCTCCAGCAGGGTTGCCGGATCGCCGCCATCCCGCCGCGACCAGGAGCGCAGTCGATGGCCCTGGCGCCGCCACAGCTGCGTCAGGGTGCTCCCCCACGCCCCACGGCCAAGCACGGAGATGCGCAGGGGAGGGGGCGGGGACATCGGGGCGGACATCACGGCGGCTGGGGGCGGCCATCATGGATCCCGAGCCCCTGGATCCCCCACTGAACAGCGCTGGCAGCCCACTCCCGGACTGGCACCTGCCCCACTGGCGGGGCCTGGCCCTGGTGGTGGGCTGCGGGGGCATCGGCAGGGCCCTGCTGGCTGACCTGGCCCTTCGCGCACCCCAGCTGGAGCTGGTGGGGACCAGCCGCCGGCCCCAGCCCCTGGGCTCCGCCCACCTGGACGGCGTGCCGGTGCTGCCGCTCGATCTGGAGCGGGACGCCAGCCTGATGGCCCTGGCGGAGCAGCTGGCCGGGGGGGCGCCGCTGCGGCTGGTGATCCACACCGCCGGCGTGCTGCAGGAGGGAGAACTGAAGCCGGAGAAGCGGCTGGCCCAGGTGCAGCGCCGCCATCTGGAGCGGAGCTTCGCGGTGAACGCCTTCGCGCCGCTGCTGCTGGCCCAGGCGATCGAGCCGCTGCTGCCCAGGGATCAGCCCTTTCACTTCGCCAGCCTGTCGGCCCGGGTGGGCAGCATCGGCGACAACCGGCTGGGCGGCTGGTACGCCTACCGAGCTGCCAAGGCGGCCCAGAACCAGCTCCTGCACACCCTGGCGCTGGAGTGGGGCCGGCGCCTGCCCCTGGGCTGCGTCAGCCTGCTCCATCCCGGCACCACCGCCACCGCGCTCTCAGCCCCGTTCCGGGCCAACGTGGCTGAGGGGAGCTTGTTCAGCCCCCAGCGGGCCGCGGGGCACCTGCTGGATGTGCTCGAGCAGCGCCGGCAGGGCGACAGCGGGCGCTTCTGGGCCTGGGACGGCCAGGCCATCCCCTGGTGAGCAGCAAAGGGGTGCCAGAGAGCTCAGGCGGCGTGCTGGCGCAGCAGCTCGAGGGGGATCACCTCCAGGGTGCTCTGCTCGGTGGCGTCCAGGCGCACCGGCGGCGCCATGCCGTCCTGGTGCGCCTCCAGCCAGCGGGGGGCGCAGACGCACCAGTGGTCGCCAGGTCTGAGACCCGGGAAGCCGTACTGGGGAGCGGGGGTGGAGAGGTCGTTGCCCTGGGCGCGGCTGTAGCTGAGAAAGGCCTCGTTGACCACACAGCACACGGTGTGACGCCCCATGTCGGCGCCGTTGGTGCGGCAGCTGCCGTCGCGGAACCAGCCTGTCATCGGCTCGCAGCTGCACAGCTCCAGGGGCTCGCCCAGCACATTCAGGGCCTGGCTGGCGGTGGTCTCGACCATGGGTCGTGGCAACGGAAGTGACCAGTCTGAAGACGACCTCCGGCAATCGGGACCGGGCACAAACCTGGCCCAGGAGGTTGACGGATTCCGGGGTTGGGGCTGTAAAGGTCGGTGACGCGTTCACCCCTGTCCTTCAGCGCGCCCCCTACATGAGCTGGGAATTCACCGAAGATGCGGCCTTTCTGGCCCTGTGCGACGCCTACAAGGAAAGCGGTGAACCCTCTGCCGTGGAATTTCTGGCCCACGGCGAAGGCGCCTTTCACTTTCAAGAACTCACCCAGAACGCGGCCGGGGAGGGCCTCGATCTCAGCGATTCCTCCAACCTGGAGGAGTTCCAGCAGGATGTGATCGACGCCCTCGAGGAGATGTGCAGCTGAGCGTTCAGCCGCTCAGGGTTCAGCCGTAGAAAAAGGCGACCTCCTTATCCTTCAGGCCGTCCCAGCCTGCGGCCCGGAGGCGGGCATCCAGGCTGGCCTGATCGAAGTGCTTGGAACCGGTCTTCACCACCCGGTTGCGCATCGATTTCGTCACGCCACTGCGGGCTCGGCGGCTCTCCAGCTCCATCACCTCGCGGTAGAGGGTCAGCATCTCCGCGGGGATCGGGGTGCCGTCGAGATCGATTCCCGTTGCGATGGCGGCGTCGACACCGTCGGGTCCGGCAATGGCCATGGTGAGATCAGGGGTTAAGGAACAAGGGAGACGGTCAGGCCGACACAGTCAGCCCGCCCGTTCAGGCTGAGAAGTAGCGGGCCCTGCTGTGCAGGGCCACCAGGGCGGTGGTGCTCTGCTCAGGATGGAGCTGATCGCTCTCATCCATCGACAGGCCGATGCGCTCGGCCCCGAGCCAGATCAGCTGCTGGCGGGAGTCGGCCACGTTGGGGCAGGCGGGATAGCCGAAGGAATAGCGGCTGCCGCGGTAGCGCTGGGCAAGCACGTCGCGCAGGGGCATGCCCTCGGGATCGCCATGGCCGAGCTCACGGCGGATGCGGGCGTGCAGCCACTCCGCCAGGGCCTCGGCCATCTGCACCGCCAGGCCGTGGAAATAGAGATAGTCGCTGTAGCGGTCGGCGCCGAACAGCTCCTGGGCGAAGGCCGTGGCCCGCTCGCCCATGGTCACGGCCTGCATCGGCAGCACATCGCTGGCCAGGGGTTCGCCCTGGGGCCCGGTGCTGAGGTCACGGTAGAAATCGGCGATGCAGTAGCGGTTGCCGGCCCGCTGGCGCGGCAGGCTGAAGCGCCCCAGCTGCCGGCTGGCGCGGTCGGGGGCCTCACCATCCGCCAGCTCGGCCGGGTCGAACACCACCACGTCATTGCCGTCGCGGCCGCAGGGGAAATAGCCGTACGCCACCCGTGGGCTGAGCAGCTGCTCGGCGCCGCAGCGCTCGATCCACTGCTGCAGAACCGGTTCGGCCTTGCTCGCCAGCATTGCCTCATAGTCCTGGCGGGTCTGCTGCTGGCTCTTGCGCAGCTGCCACTGGCCAGCGAACAGGGCGTTGCGGTCGAGATAGGCGAAAACCTCCGCCAGGGGAATCTGGTGCTCGTCGAGCACCCGACTGCCCCAGAACGGCGGCGAGAGGGCGGCTTCCTCGGTCACGATCTCGGAGCGCTGGTCGTTCGGGCTGGCGGCGAGAGGTGGGCCAGCGCCAGCGCCATCTCCATCGGCAGCGGCCGCGCCAGGAGGAGCCTCGTCGCCACCGCCATCCGGCGCCGGCTCCGCGCCCGCCGCCAACCTGTGATCGGCGGAGCTGTCGGCGAGGCTGTCGGCCAGCCCCAGGCCCTCGGGGACACCCTGCTGGAAGCCGCCCAGGTCGTCCCAGGTGTCGGCGGCCTTGGCCTCCATCAGGGCGTCCATGAAGCGCAGGTCGGCGAAGGCGTCGCGGCCGTAGATCACCTGGCCGCGATAGGCCGCGCGGCAGTCGCCGTGAACGAAGCGCGGCGTCAGGGCGGCGCCGCCG